>NZ_JCBDHG010000023.1:0-273317 GCF_059834185.1 Vibrio sp. R10-SG3-ISO10 | reverse complement strand
CAGCAGTGAGGAAGGTTCATGCGTTAATAGCGTATGGATTTGACGTTAGCTGCAGAAGAAGCACCGGCTAACTCCGTGCCAGCAGCCGCGGTAATACGGAGGGTGCGAGCGTTAATCGGAATTACTGGGCGTAAAGCGCATGCAGGTGGTTTGTTAAGTCAGATGTGAAAGCCCGGGGCTCAACCTCGGAATTGCATTTGAAACTGGCAGACTAGAGTACTGTAGAGGGGGGTAGAATTTCAGGTGTAGCGGTGAAATGCGTAGAGATCTGAAGGAATACCGGTGGCGAAGGCGGCCCCCTGGACAGATACTGACACTCAGATGCGAAAGCGTGGGGAGCAAACAGGATTAGATACCCTGGTAGTCCACGCCGTAAACGATGTCTACTTGGAGGTTGTGGCCTTGAGCCGTGGCTTTCGGAGCTAACGCGTTAAGTAGACCGCCTGGGGAGTACGGTCGCAAGATTAAAACTCAAATGAATTGACGGGGGCCCGCACAAGCGGTGGAGCATGTGGTTTAATTCGATGCAACGCGAAGAACCTTACCTACTCTTGACATCCAGAGAACTTTCCAGAGATGGATTGGTGCCTTCGGGAACTCTGAGACAGGTGCTGCATGGCTGTCGTCAGCTCGTGTTGTGAAATGTTGGGTTAAGTCCCGCAACGAGCGCAACCCTTATCCTTGTTTGCCAGCGAGTAATGTCGGGAACTCCAGGGAGACTGCCGGTGATAAACCGGAGGAAGGTGGGGACGACGTCAAGTCATCATGGCCCTTACGAGTAGGGCTACACACGTGCTACAATGGCGCATACAGAGGGCGGCCAACTTGCGAAAGTGAGCGAATCCCAAAAAGTGCGTCGTAGTCCGGATCGGAGTCTGCAACTCGACTCCGTGAAGTCGGAATCGCTAGTAATCGTGGATCAGAATGCCACGGTGAATACGTTCCCGGGCCTTGTACACACCGCCCGTCACACCATGGGAGTGGGCTGCAAAAGAAGTGGGTAGTTTAACCTTCGGGAGGACGCTCACCACTTTGTGGTTCATGACTGGGGTGAAGTCGTAACAAGGTAGCCCTAGGGGAACCTGGGGCTGGATCACCTCCTTATACGATGATTATTGCGATGAGTGTTCACACAGATTGATATGTTTATACACGTTAAGAGACGATACTGGGTCTGTAGCTCAGGTGGTTAGAGCGTTCGCCTGATAAGCGAGAGGTCGGTGGTTCAAGTCCACTCAGACCCACCAATCTTCCTCCCAGAAGAATTGGCACACAGTATCAACACCTGATGGGGCTATAGCTCAGCTGGGAGAGCGCCTGCCTTGCACGCAGGAGGTCAGCAGTTCGATCCTGCTTAGCTCCACCATCTTTAAGCGCATTTGCGTAAGTGTTCTTAAAAATGGTTTTCATCAGAAAATCTAGCTCTTTTAACAATTTGGAAAGCTGACGAATAACAACAATCCCCATCTCTTTGAGATGCGTTGTTATTCAATTAAAAGTTCTCAAATCCTAATGACTTATGTTATTAGGTACCAACACACATTCAAGTGTTCTTGGAAATTTGAGTCCGGCAAAATCGTGTCTGCACATGTATAAAAATGCAGACAACTTTGGTTGTTTAAACAGAAGACCCTTTGGGGTTGTATGGTTAAGTGACTAAGCGTACACGGTGGATGCCTTGGCAGTCAGAGGCGATGAAAGACGTAGTAACTTGCGATAAGCCCAGATTAGGTAGTAACAACCATTTGAGTCTGGGATTTCTGAATGGGGAAACCCAATTGCATAAGCAATTACTGTTAACTGAATACATAGGTTAACAGGGCGAACTCGGGGAACTGAAACATCTAAGTACCCGAAGGAAAAGAAATCAACCGAGATTCCGAAAGTAGCGGCGAGCGAAATTGGACTAGCCCTTAAGCTTTTAATGAGACAGGTGAATGAGCTGGAAAGCTCAGCGATACAGGGTGATAGCCCCGTAACCGACATCTCATCATCAGTGAAATCGAGTAGGGCGGGACACGTGATATCCTGTCTGAATATGGGGGGACCATCCTCCAAGGCTAAATACTACTGACTGACCGATAGTGAACCAGTACCGTGAGGGAAAGGCGAAAAGAACCCCTGTGAGGGGAGTGAAATAGAACCTGAAACCGTGTACGTACAAGCAGTAGGAGCACCTTCGTGGTGTGACTGCGTACCTTTTGTATAATGGGTCAGCGACTTATATTCAGTAGCAAGGTTAACCATCTAGGGGAGCCGTAGAGAAATCGAGTCTTAACTGGGCGTCGAGTTGCTGGATATAGACCCGAAACCAGGTGATCTAGCCATGGGCAGGTTGAAGGTTGAGTAACATCAACTGGAGGACCGAACCGACTAATGTTGAAAAATTAGCGGATGACTTGTGGCTAGGGGTGAAAGGCCAATCAAACCTGGAGATAGCTGGTTCTCCCCGAAATCTATTTAGGTAGAGCCTCGGACGAATACTACTGGGGGTAGAGCACTGTTAAGGCTAGGGGGTCATCCCGACTTACCAACCCTTTGCAAACTCCGAATACCAGTAAGTACTATCCGGGAGACACACGGCGGGTGCTAACGTCCGTCGTGGAGAGGGAAACAACCCAGACCGCCAGCTAAGGTCCCAAATTATAGCTAAGTGGGAAACGATGTGGGAAGGCTTAGACAGCTAGGATGTTGGCTTAGAAGCAGCCATCATTTAAAGAAAGCGTAATAGCTCACTAGTCGAGTCGGCCTGCGCGGAAGATGTAACGGGGCTAAGCTATAAACCGAAGCTGCGGCAATGCAATTTATTGTATTGGGTAGGGGAGCGTTCTGTAAGCCGTTGAAGGTGGATTGTAAAGTCTGCTGGAGGTATCAGAAGTGCGAATGCTGACATGAGTAACGATAAAGGGGGTGAAAAACCTCCTCGCCGGAAGACCAAGGGTTCCTGTCCAACGTTAATCGGGGCAGGGTAAGTCGACCCCTAAGGCGAGGCCGAAAGGCGTAGTCGATGGGAAACGGGTTAATATTCCCGTACTTCTTACAATTGCGATGGGGGGACGGAGAAGGCTAGGTGGGCCTGGCGACGGTTGTCCAGGTTCAAGTGCGTAGGCTTGAGAGTTAGGTAAATCCGGCTCTCTTTAAGGCTGAGACACGATGTCGAGCTACTACGGTAGTGAAGTCATTGATGCCATGCTTCCAGGAAAAGCCTCTAAGCTTCAGATTGTAAGGAATCGTACCCCAAACCGACACAGGTGGTCGGGTAGAGAATACCAAGGCGCTTGAGAGAACTCGGGTGAAGGAACTAGGCAAAATGGTACCGTAACTTCGGGAGAAGGTACGCTCTTGACGGTGAAGTCCCTTGCGGATGGAGCTATTGAGAGTCGCAGATACCAGGTGGCTGCAACTGTTTATTAAAAACACAGCACTGTGCAAAATCGTAAGATGACGTATACGGTGTGACGCCTGCCCGGTGCCGGAAGGTTAATTGATGGGGTTAGACGTAAGTCGAAGCTCTTGATCGAAGCCCCGGTAAACGGCGGCCGTAACTATAACGGTCCTAAGGTAGCGAAATTCCTTGTCGGGTAAGTTCCGACCTGCACGAATGGCGTAATGATGGCCACGCTGTCTCCACCCGAGACTCAGTGAAATTGAAATCGCTGTGAAGATGCAGTGTACCCGCGGCTAGACGGAAAGACCCCGTGAACCTTTACTACAGCTTGGCACTGAACATTGACCCTACATGTGTAGGATAGGTGGGAGGCTTTGAAACCGGTACGCCAGTATCGGTGGAGCCGTCCTTGAAATACCACCCTTGTAGTGTTGATGTTCTAACTTAGACCCGTTATCCGGGTTGAGGACAGTGCCTGGTGGGTAGTTTGACTGGGGCGGTCTCCTCCCAAAGAGTAACGGAGGAGCACGAAGGTGGGCTAATCACGGTTGGACATCGTGAGGTTAGTGCAATGGCATAAGCCCGCTTGACTGCGAGAATGACAATTCGAGCAGGTGCGAAAGCAGGTCATAGTGATCCGGTGGTTCTGTATGGAAGGGCCATCGCTCAACGGATAAAAGGTACTCCGGGGATAACAGGCTGATACCGCCCAAGAGTTCATATCGACGGCGGTGTTTGGCACCTCGATGTCGGCTCATCACATCCTGGGGCTGAAGTCGGTCCCAAGGGTATGGCTGTTCGCCATTTAAAGTGGTACGCGAGCTGGGTTTAGAACGTCGTGAGACAGTTCGGTCCCTATCTGCCGTGGGCGTTGGAAGATTGAAGGGGGCTGCTCCTAGTACGAGAGGACCGGAGTGGACGAACCTCTGGTGTTCGGGTTGTGTCGCCAGACGCATTGCCCGGTAGCTAAGTTCGGAATCGATAACCGCTGAAAGCATCTAAGCGGGAAGCGAGCCCTGAGATGAGTCTTCCCTGACCCCTTGAGGGTCCTAAAGGGTTGTTCGAGACTAGAACGTTGATAGGCAGGGTGTGTAAGCGTTGTGAGGCGTTGAGCTAACCTGTACTAATTGCCCGTGAGGCTTAACCATACAACACCCAAAGGGTTTTGATGGACTCAAAGCAAGAACAGATTTGAATGTGTATGAGAACACAATAACAGCTTTCCGAATTAAAGAATTTGCTTGGCGACCATAGCGATTTGGACCCACCTGATTCCATGCCGAACTCAGAAGTGAAACGAATTAGCGCCGATGGTAGTGTGGGGCTTCCCCATGTGAGAGTAGGACATCGCCAGGCTTTAAATTTAGACTTTAGGTCTAACCAGTGCGGAGCGGTAGTTCAGTTGGTTAGAATACCGGCCTGTCACGCCGGGGGTCGCGGGTTCGAGTCCCGTCCGCTCCGCCACTTATTCCAGACCTCAGCAGCAATGCTGGGGTCTTTTTGTATCTGCGGTATTATTTTGCTCTGCGACCAACGAGTCCCGGTTGCCCGCAACCCCGGCCGACAGCCACTTATTTAGAAAGCCTAGTCTTACGACTAGGCTTTCGTCGTTTTAGAAGCCCGTTGCTGACGCAACGGGCTTCTTGCGTTTAAGAGGAATGGAACGGACTGCGTCCTCGGGAACGCTTCGCTTGAGATGCGAGAGGTGAGCGTTGAAATTAAGTTGATAGAGCCGAGGGTTCAGAAGGTGTTGACAGCACTTGTCTCCTAGAAGACACAATCACACAGAATCATGCACACTCTCTCAACCAGTTCTCCGTAGGACGAAGTCCGTTCCCGTATCCCAAACAAAAAAGGCCAGCGACTGCTGACCTTCTATGAATTTGATGTTCACCTATTAAAGAATAATATCTCTTACTTCAGGATCTTTACGCTCTAGGTAGTGAGTCGATTTAATACGACGAATAGTACGGCATCGACCACGGATTAACAGAGTTTCAGTCGTAGCGATATTACCTTGGCGAGAGATACCTTCAAGTAGGTCTCCTTTAGTAATGCCAGTTGCAGAGAATACAACGTTATCACTACGTGCCATGTCTTCCATCTTAAGTACGACATTCGCTTTCACGCCCATTTCTTCGCAGCGTTTAAGCTCTGCAGCGCCATAGATGCGGTTTTCTTCACTATCACCTTTCACTTCATGGCGAGGCAGTAGTTGACCATGCATATCACCGTCTAAGGCGCGAATGACAGCCGCTGAAACAACACCTTCAGGAGCGCCACCGATACAGTACATGACGTCGACTTCGCTATCAGGCATACAGGTTAGAATAGACGCAGCAACATCGCCATCTGGCACAGCAAAGACGCGAACACCCATTGCCTGCATCTCTGCGATAACCTCATCGTGACGAGGCTTTGCTAAGGTAATGACCACAAGTGTATCTAAAGTCTTGTTCAGCGCTTGCGCGATGTTCTCTAGGTTTTCTTTTAGAGGTTTATTGAGATCAATACAGCCCTTTGCACCAGGGCCAACAACTAACTTCTCCATGTACATGTCTGGAGCTTTAAGGAAGCTGCCTTTTTCACCGGCAGCTAGCACTGCTAAAGCGTTAGATTGACCCATTGCAGTCATACGCGTGCCTTCAATAGGATCGACAGCGATGTCTACTTCGTCTCCACCAATACCTACGTTTTCACCAATGTACAGCATTGGCGCATCGTCGATTTCGCCCTCACCGATCACGATCTCTCCACTGATCTCGGTTTTATTAAGTAAGCTGCGCATGACTTCAACAGCAGCGCCATCTGCTGCGTTCTTATCGCCGCGGCCAAGCCACTTGTAACCTGCTAAAGCTGCACCCTCGGTAACTCGAGAAAATGACATTGCTAAATCGCGTTTCATGAAGACTCCAAAGTGTTAGGAAAGAGAGAAAAACAAAAACGGCAGGATCTTATCATATCAGAAAGGAAACGTTTGCCTTTTTGCTCGAGCAGCCATTGAACTGGATCAATCTAACAGGTTAAATTAACAAATAGATGTCGCTCGCTTGAGGGATGTAAGGCCATTGTCAATTTACGCTGTTTTTTTAATCGAATGGCAAAAAAACTACAATATAGGGCGTGTTTATCCGCTCTCGGCTGAGTAGAATGGTTGCAAATGGTTTTGGAACATAGGTGACCAAAACCTTCTCCGAATAATAGATAGGTAGGCTAAGATGTCTTTTGAAGTATTAGAACAACTAGAAGCAAAAATCCAAACTGCAGTAGATACAATTGCTCTTCTACAAATGGAAGTTGAAGAACTGAAAGAAGAGAAAGAAAAGCTAGCAACTGAAGCAAACGAACTACGTAGCAATCGTGAAGAGCTAGAACAAAAAGCTCAGCAAATGCAGCAAGAGCACTCTGCTTGGCAAGAGCGCATCCGTAGCCTACTTGGCAAAATGGATGAAGTAGAGTAATCACTACTCGAATAAAAAAGGCTGAACTCAGGTTCAGCCTTTTTGCTTTCTATGTACAAAAATGACCAAGCAATAATTGGTCATATTTGAATATTGCCTATGGTTTAGGGCGAACGCCTAAAGTGTGGCACAGGGCGTAAGTCATTTCCGCACGGTTTAGAGTGTAGAAATGGAAATCCTTAACCCCTTCACGACTCAATGTACGCACCATATCAATCGCTTGGCTTGCTCCAACTAGCTGCCTTGTCGTTGGGTCATCGTCCAGACCTTCAAACTGCTTAGCCATCCATCCCGGAACTTTAACGTTGTTCTGCGCTGCAAAGCGAGAAGCTTGCTTGAAATTCGAAACAGGTAAAATACCAGGAACAATTTCTACATCTATTCCTGCTGCCACGCAGCGGTCACGGAATCGCAAGTAACTCTCTACGTCAAAGAAGAACTGAGTGATAGCTCGGTTCGCACCTGCATCTACCTTACGTTTTAGGTTAAGTAGGTCAGCTTGAGCACTTTTTGCTTCTGGGTGAACTTCAGGGAAAGCCGCCACTGAGATATCGAAGTCATGACGATCTTTTAATAGTGTGACGAGATCAGAAGCGTACATTTCAGGCTTACCACCACCTGGGGGAATATCACCACGCAGCGCGACAATACTTTGAATACCATTTGCCCAGTAGTCATCGGCGATTTGGATAAGTTCTTCGCGTGAGGCATCTATACAGGTTAAGTGCGGCGCGGCAACTAGACCCGTTTGATCTTTGATCTCTTTGATAATCGAGTGTGTTCTATCTCGCTCACCGGAGTTAGCACCATAGGTAACCGAAACAAATTTTGGTTGTAGAGTCTTAAGGCGGTGCACAGAGTTCCAAAGTGTTTCTTCCATCCTTTCGCTACTAGGTGGAAAAAACTCGAATGACACATTGATATTGTCAGACAGTTCGGCGATATTCTGATTTAAGGCGTCGATATGACTCGCGTGCGTGTATCCCATCTTACTCTCCCTGTGGCCACTCCGTGCCATAAAACTCTAAAATTTCAAATCGACGTTTAGACGTCTATATGTCTACAGAATGTAATGAATACGATTTAATGTCAATAACGTGATTATGAATTTTTTTCAACTTAATCATGAGCTGACTTCAAGTTTGGTTGAATTAAATTGATGCAGGCTTGAAAGAGAATAGAGTAAAAAGGCGCTGAGGAGATCAGCGCCTTTGTGAGTTAGATTAAACTTGAGAGGAGGTTCAAATCAGATTGAATCGCACCTGCGGTGACTTCTTTGCCTGCGCCTGGGCCTCTAATAACAAGCGGGTTATCTTTATACCACTTACTCTCGATAGCGAATATATTGTCACATGGCAGCAAGTTCGCTAAAGCATGCTCTTTGCTTAGAGCTTCAACTCCTACCGTTGCGGTGCCATTTTTCTCTAATCTTGCGACATAGCGAAGCACTTTGTCTTCGCGCTGAGCTTTCTCAAGACGTTCTGCGAGCAGTTCGCTTAATAGTGCACTCCTATCAAGAAATTCATCTAGAGATAGCTCTGCGAGCTCTGTAGGTACCAAACTTTCGACTTTTACCGCTTCTGGCTCCAATGCAAGGCCTGACTCGCGCGCGAGGATGACGAGTTTACGCATAACGTCTGAACCGTCTAAGTCACTGCGCGGGTCGGGTTCAGTTAAACCTTGTTGCCACGCTAGGTCTACCAGCTCGGCGAAAGGAACACTGCCATCGTATTGTTGAAACAGCCACGAGAGAGTACCAGAGAAAATCCCAGACAAAGCGGTAATGTCATCACCACTTTCACGTAGGTCTCGAACCGTGTGGTTAATTGGTAGCCCTGCACCAACGGTTGCGTTGTAAAGCCAGTGACGATTGATCTTAGCGAAAGCGTCTTGAACCTGATGGTAATATTGGCTCGAGGCTGAACCAGCAACTTTATTTGCCGAGATCAGGTGCATGCCTTGTTCTGCAATTTCTATGTAACGCTGGGCCAAGGTTTGACTGGCAGTGACATCCAAAACAACAAGGTCATCATAACCTTGGATGGCACCGAGTTTTTCAATCCAGTCGCTTCCTTCGTGGCTAATCGCCTCGTCATCGAAATGAGATCCGACTTGGCTCGCATCAATTCCTTTCGGGTCGAACCAATAAGTTTGGCTATCGATCACAGCCACTAACTCAAAGTTCATGCCATGACGCTTTTCTAACTCGCCCTTTTGCTCGGTGAACAGTTCTAACCAGCTTGAGCCTATATTGCCTTTACCACATAGGGCAATGGCGACACGTTTTTGGGCTTGGAACAATTGGCTATGAATAGCTTTAACTAAAGGCTTAGTATCGGTTGTGCGTAAAACGGCAACTAAGCTAAGCCCTGACAATGACTCGGAAATAAATTCGACAGGTGAAGACTTGAGTTGTTGGTAGAAACCATAGCAGTGGTTGGCATTCTTGGTTACGCCAGCTCCTACCGCCGCTACCATCGAATAACCTTCTTTAAGCTTAATCTCCGCTTCAATTGCAGCGTCTTGGAGATACTCTAAAGCGCCACCCACTATTTCACTTGTATAAGCGAGACGTAAGCAATGTTGGTCGGCTTGAGCCTCATAAGTCAGTGGTTCAAGCTGTGCTCGCTTGAGGCTTGCAAGTACCTCATTTTCGACTCGCTGGAAATCATGACCAGAGGTGAAATTGAGTTGAATTAATAGCACTTCATCTAGGGATGAGATGATTTTTGCACCGCGACCAGAGGCAAGCACACGTTCAATACGTGTAGAACCAGATTCTGGCTGGTAGCTGCAACGAAGGTGTAAATCCATCGCACTTTGAGCAACGGGCTGTAATGTACGGCTATGCAGTACAGGGGCAGCAAGTCTTGCGAGTTCACTGGCTTCATCTAAGCGCAATAACGGCAGAAGACAGGCATCTGATACTAACCTTGGGTCTGCACTGTATACACCTGCGACGTCACTCCAGATGGTTACGCGTTTCGCTTCTGCCAGCGCGCCGATAACGGTTGCCGAATAGTCAGAGCCATTACGCCCTAGTAACACCGTATGTCCTTGGCTATCTTGAGCCATAAAGCCAGTGATCACCACTCTATGGTGAGCGTGTTGCACTAATACTTCTTTAGTCAGTGGGTAAGAAGCACCAAAGTCGACTTCAGGCTGAGTGCCAGCTTCAGCACGTAAAAAAGCGCGCGCATCCTGAGCTACGGCAGGCAATGAATGTTGATTGAGCAGCGCTGCCAAAAGACGTGAAGACCATACTTCACCATGGCCTAAAACAGCCGCTTTCTCAGCCTCGTTGAGCGGATAAGTCAACTCGCCTAAGGTGCTGAACTCATCATTTAAAGTGGCGAGTAGCTGCGGTTTTGTTTCTCCTTCAATAAGCGTTTCAATTAGCTCGGATTGAAACTGGCGTAGTGCTTGAAGTTCTTCATGAGCAATACGGCCATCTTTATTGAGGGCTTCGAGAAATGCAATCAGACGATTGGTCGTTTTACCTGCAGCTGAAACAACGATCAGATCTTCTGGTTGTGAGTATTCTTTTAAGATACCGACGACACGGCGGTAGCACTCAGGATCTGCAAGGCTGCTACCACCAAACTTATGGAGTTGACGTTGAGTAGTAGACATTAGAAGGCTTCCTTAGCTTTTGCGAAAGCTTGTTCTAGGTCAGCAATTAAATCTTCTGCATCTTCAAGCCCAACCGACAGGCGCAGCAGTTGTTGGGAAACACCAGCCTCTGCAAGTGCTTCCTCTCCCATTGCCCTATGTGTCATTGAAGCAGGGTGACAGATTAGGCTCTCTACACCGCCGAGAGATTCAGCAAGTGAGAAAAGCTCTAGTTCACCAACAAAGAATTTAAGTTGTTCAAAGCTCCCCGCGAATTCGAAGCTGAGCATAGAACCAAAGCCAGTTTGCTGCTTTTTAGCAATCTCATGGCCTGGATGCTCAGGCAGGCTAGGGTGATAGATATTACCGACTAAGTCTTGGGTCTGTAAGAAGCCTAAAATTTGTCGAGAGCTTTCTTCATGTACTTTCATTCGCGCACCCAGAGTTCGGATACCACGCAACGTCATGTAGCTATCAAATGGTGTGCCTGTCGCACCAATACAGTTACCCCACCAAGCGAGTTCTTCAGCATGTTCTTCTGTTTTGGTGATGACAACACCGCCAATAACATCAGAGTGACCATTGATATACTTAGTAGTTGAGTGAATAACAAAGTCGGCGCCAAGGTCTAAAGGTTTTTGGAACACAGGTGTCAAAAAGGTATTGTCGACAGCTACTAGAGCGCCAACTTGTTTGGCTTTGTCACATACGTCTGCGATGTCGACGACACGAACCAGCGGGTTCGATGGTGTTTCCAATAGGATCAGTTTGGGCTTTTTAGCTAGGGCCTCAGCAAAGGCTTGCTCATTGGATTGATCAACAAATAGAACCTTGAAGTCACCTTTATTTGCACGGGTATTGAATAGACGGTAAGTACCACCGTAGCAGTCGTGCGGTGCAATGATGAGGTCATCTGGGCCAAGGAAAGCGGATACCCATAGATTAAGTGCTGAAGTACCACAGTTGGTCACGACCGCGCCTTTACCTGACTCAAGTTCAAACAGAGCAGTTTCGAGTAGTCCGCGGTTTGGGTTGCCTGAGCGGGTGTAATCGTACTTTGGTACATCACCAAAGGCAGGGAAGCCATAATTCGTCGAGAGGTAAATAGGTGGAACAACTGCGTGATGTTGAGTGTCAGACTCGATACCAGTACGTACCGCGATTGTGGCTGGTTTGCGGGTGCTCATAAGTGTTTCCTTTCGAACTTTAGTGACTTCTATTTGGGAATACGCTATACCTTTATCTTGTTAGATATATGTTATTCCAATCCCATACCTTTCCACTTTACTTATCATTTTTGTGGACGTCAACACTTCTAGACGTCTATATGTCTTTGCTTGTGGCTATAAATACCGCTAAAATTAGGGATTCTATTTTCAACCATAAAAAATAACGAAAGGTGCGCAATGGCAGATTGGAATGGCGAATACATTAGCCCATATGCTGAGCATGGAAAGAAAAGCGAACAAGTAAAGAAGATTACAGTTTCTATTCCATTGAAAGTATTAAAGGTTTTGACTGATGAGCGTACCCGCCGCCAGATTAATAACCTGCGCCACGCAACAAACAGCGAGCTATTGTGTGAAGCTTTTTTGCATGCATATACCGGGCAGCCACTGCCGACCGATGAAGATTTACGTAAAGACCGCCCAGACGATCTTCCTGCTGAAGTGAAAAAACTGATGACAGAGATGGGAATTGAGTTCGAATCTTTCGACGAATAATAAAAATAGTCGCACCTAATTTTCGCACGCTGACGAAACTGAAATTAAAAAAAACCGCTGTCTTAACAGCGGTTTTTTCGTTCTTGAAGAGATTACTCAGCCAATTTACTCGGCCATGTAGTTTTCTGGCATTTCAATGCGAGCAACACCTGAGTCAACAGCGGCCTGAGCAACGGCTTTAGCAACACGAGGTAGTAGACGCGAATCCATTGGTTTTGGAATGATATAGCCAGGACCAAACGACAGAGCATCAACGCCAGCAGCTGCTAGGACTTCGGCTGGTACTTCTTCTTTCGCTAGCTGACGAATAGCGTCTACCGCTGCCAATTTCATTTCATCGTTGATTTCACTTGCGCGCACGTCTAATGCACCGCGGAAGATGAATGGGAAACACAGCACGTTATTCACTTGGTTAGGGTAATCACTACGTCCAGTACCCATGATCAGGTCGCTACGTACGTCGTGAGCAAGTTCAGGTTTGATCTCTGGATCTGGGTTAGAACAAGCAAAGACTACAGGTTTGTCTGCCATTAACTGAAGAGCTTCTGGAGAGAGTAGGTTAGGGCCGGATACACCAAGGAACAGGTCAGCACCTTCGATAACGTCTTCTAACGTGCGCTTATCGGTGTTGTTGGCGAATAGCTGTTTGTATTCGTTAAGATCGTCACGACGAGTGTGGATAACACCTTTACGGTCAAGCATGTAGATTTTTTCACGCATCGCGCCACACTTAATCAGTAGCTCCATACATGCTACTGCTGCTGCACCTGCACCGAGACACACAATCGTTGCGTCTTCTAACTTCTTCCCTTGAAGTTCAATGGCATTAAGCATACCTGCCGCGGTAACAATCGCCGTACCGTGCTGGTCATCGTGGAAAACAGGTACATCACAACGCTCAATCAACTGCTTTTCGATTTCGAAACAGTCTGGTGCTTTGATGTCTTCTAGGTTAATACCACCAAAAGTATCGGCAATGTTAGCAACGGTATCGACAAATTCTTCGATAGTACGGTGCTTTACTTCGATGTCGATTGAATCTAAACCCGCGAAGCGTTTGAAAAGTAGAGACTTACCTTCCATTACAGGTTTAGAAGCCAGAGGACCTAAATTACCAAGACCAAGAATCGCCGTACCGTTTGAGATAACAGCAACCATGTTGCCTTTTGACGTGTACTTGTAGACGTTGTCAGCATTTTGTGCGATTTCACGTACTGGTTCCGCAACACCTGGGCTATAGGCAAGAGCGAGGTCTTTTGCCGTTTCTGCTGGTGTGGTCAGTGCTACCGCAATTTTTCCTGGAGTTGGATAAGCATGATAATCCAATGCTTGCTGACGAAATTGTTCTTCTGGGGATACTTCTTGGCGATTGTCGTCTGACATAGGTGTAGGTACTCATTAATAATTATATGGAAAGGGGAAATCCATTCTAGAGTAACTAAGTCAAGCTGCCTAGGTCAGAATGCGAGCCAAAGCAATAAAAAGTAGTAAATGACTGGAGATAAGACCAGATGAACAGAGATATGGCTAGCGAATATCTAAATTAATAACAGATTACTCTGCAAAATAGATACTGCTTGAGTGACAGGTAACAAAAAAGGACGCCAGAGCGTCCTTTTTAGATTCGGCTAAGAAGAAATTACTTCTTGCTTGATAGAGCACCGAAACGCTTGTTGAAGCGATCAACACGGCCGCCTGTATCAACGATACGTTGCTTACCAGTGTAGAATGGGTGACATTTGTCACATACGTCTAGGTGGATAGACTCTTTAGTTAGAGTTGAGTTGAACTCAAAAGAGTTACCGCAAGAACAAGTCGCTTTTACTGCTTTGTATTCTGGGTGGATACCAGCTTTCATGGGAGAACCTCTAAATATAGGCCGTGTCGCTATCCGATTCTAAGCCGGACACCACACGTAGTTAATAAAAAACCTTTTCGGATACCGCTGCTGTAAAGCTAGCCATATCACTAAGGCGCGATATAGTAATGAATACCTGACTTAGGATCAACCAGTTTAGACCCGAAATCGCTACTTTTTTAGCCTAAGTTATTCTTCAGGCTTGAATCGCGCTCTCTTTCCACTGCTAGGCTTTTCCCTTAGACTAACTCACGTAACCTTTCATTTAGCTGTATAGCCTATTATGCGACCAACAATTGCGCGCGTGGCATTGCCTGTGCCTCTCGATAAACAGTTTGATTATCAGATTCCTAACCACCTATTTCCTATCATTGGTGGGCGTGTCTCTGTCCCTTTTGGTCGTCAAACTCTGGTTGGCATTGTCACTGCGCTGGTGAATGAGTCAGAGTTCAGCCTAGATAAGCTTAAGCCGATCAAGCTCGTGTTGGATAGCCAGCCTGTGTGGCCAGAAAAGCTCTACTCCTTGCTATTTTGGTGCAGTCAGTTTTATCAGTATCCGCTTGGTGACACTTTGTTTAATGCCATGCCGAGTGCGCTGAGAAAAGGTAAAGACGCTGATTTCGCGACGCTGGTGGAATGGCAGCTCACCGCGAGTGGTCGTGACCAGCTGATGGCGGGTTTCGGCCGCGCGGTTAAACAAGCCAAAGTGATGCATATGCTGGAGTCAGGCTCGATTCCGCATCAACGTTTTGTCGATGAAGAGATCAGTTCATCTGTGCTAAAGACCTTGGCAGAAAAAGGCTGGATTGAATCGATAGAAAAAAGACCAGTGATTCGTGAGTGGAAACACGACGTTGAAGCTGATGTCGATAAGCCAAAGCTAAACTCTGAGCAGGCGGTGGCGATTGCGACGGTTAATAGTAATGCAGGATTCGCTTGTTACCTGCTAGAAGGGGTAACGGGCTCTGGCAAAACGGAAGTGTACCTCAACCTGATTAAACCTGTGCTTGAGCAAGGCAGACAAGCGTTAGTTCTTGTGCCTGAGATAGGGCTAACGCCGCAAACAATTAACCGGTTTAGAAAACGTTTTAATGTTCCGGTTGAGGTAGTGCACTCGGGTTTAAATGATACAGAGCGACTTAATGCTTGGCTTAGTGCGCGTGATAACGCCGCTGGCATTGTGATTGGTACTCGCTCTGCACTGCTCACGCCTTTTGCCAATCTTGGCATTATCATTGTTGATGAAGAGCATGATGCTTCGTACAAGCAGCAGGATAGTCTGCGCTACCATGCGCGTGATGTGGCGGTGATGCGTGCTAACAAAGAGCAGATCCCAATTGTGCTTGGCTCAGCCACGCCAGCTTTAGAAACTCTACATAACGCCTTAAGTGGCAAGTACCACCATCTAGTGCTTTCTTCTCGTGCGGGAGCGGCGACGCCAACAACCAACAAAGTGCTAGATGTTAAAGGGCTATACCTAGAGAGTGGTCTTTCTGCGCCGCTCATCGCCGAAATGCGCCGCCATTTAAAGGCAGGCAACCAAGTGATGCTGTTTTTAAACCGACGTGGCTTTTCTCCGGCATTGATGTGTCATGAATGCGGCTGGATTGCGGAATGTAAGCGTTGTGATGCTTATTATACCTATCACCAGAACAGCAATGAAATTCGCTGCCATCATTGTGGCTCCCAACAACCGATTATCCATCAATGTCAGGGTTGTGGTTCAACGCACTTGGTAACAGTAGGTGTTGGAACCGAGCAGTTAGAAAAACAGCTTGCTGAGCTTTTTCCAGAGTTTAAAACCATCCGTATTGATCGAGACAGCACGCGTCGAAAAGGCAGCCTAGAGACTGCGTTAGGGGCGATTCGTAATGGTGAGTATCAAATTTTGATTGGTACGCAAATGTTGGCCAAAGGTCATCACTTCCCAGACGTTACTCTAGTGGCACTATTAGATGTGGATGGCTCTCTTTATAGCAGTGATTTCCGTGCGTCCGAGCGTCTAGCACAACTATTTATACAGGTAGCGGGACGAGCAGGACGTGCAAGCAAGCCGGGTGAGGTGGTGCTGCAAACCCACCACCCAGAACATAGCCTACTGCAAGCGTTATTAACTAAGAGTTATCGCCACTTTGCTGAAACAGCGCTTCAAGAGAGAAAGCTAGCGCAGTTACCACCGTATTCGTTTCTGACTCTGTTTAAGGCTGAAGCGAATCATTCTCAGCCAGTCGAGGAGTTTTTACGCCAGGTCCGTCATACGCTAGAGGCGCATCCTTTGTTTGATGATCATTGCCAAGTTCTTGGACCGACGCCAGCACCGCTAGCAAAACGCGCTGGTAAGTATCGTTGGCAGCTTCTACTGCAAACACAAAGTCGCCCCGTAATGCAAAAGCTACTTGCAAGCGCTAAGCCTGCAATCCAAATGTTGCCGAATGCGAAGAAAGTGCGTTGGAGTTTAGACATTGAGCCTCAGGATCTGAGTTAACGGTGTGAAAACCTACCCTAGTTTTTGATACTTCGTGCCATTGGAGGCTATTGAGTTTCTTCATATTCACACCTTTTTCATTTATTTGTGATTCAGATCGCCTATTGACTGCCGATTTTGTTAAATCTCCCGTAACTTTGTGTTTTGAAATGAATAAACTAGGTCTTGTGCAATATGTTGCTCTCAGGTCATTGTGTGTGAGTTAAACGTTTGCTCAGTGCAAATAAATGAGAAGATAGGTATTTTAGCCTACAAGTCGACATCAATTTGGCCGTTCAACCGATGAGATGCATTTCAACTAGAGGCTTAGGTGGCGCTTGAGCTGCCAATTTGGAAATGAAGAGGGTTAATTATATATGGCGACAATGAAGGATGTTGCCCAGCTTGCGGGAGTTTCAACAGCGACAGTGTCTAGAGCGCTAATGAATCCAGAAAAGGTATCGTCAGCGACAAGGAAAAGAGTCGAAGATGCTGTTTTAGAAGCTGGTTATTCACCAAACTCGTTAGCGCGTAACTTGCGTCGTAACGAATCAAAAACAATCATCGCAATCATTCCTGATATTTGTGATCCCTACTACACCGAGATCATTCGCGGAATTGAAGATGCGGCAATGGAGCACGGATACATCGTTTTACTTGGTGATAGTGGGCAACAGAAGAAGCGTGAAAGCTCATTTGTAAACCTAGTATTTACTAAGCAAGCGGATGGTATGTTGCTGCTTGGTACAGATCTTCCATTTGACGTTAGTAAACCTGAACAAAAGAACTTACCGCCTATGGTAATGGCTTGTGAGTTTGCACCAGAGTTAGAACTACCCACAGTACATATCGACAACTTGACCTCTGCCTTTGAAGCGGTGAACTACTTAACGCAAATGGGCCACAAGCGAATTGCACAAATCTCTGGCCCTGAAACAGCGGTTCTATGTCAATTCCGTCATCAAGGTTATCAACAAGCGCTGCGACGCGCTGGGATCACCATGAACCCGAATTACTGTACTACCGGTGATTTCACCTTTGAGGCTGGAGCAAAAGCGATCCGTCAACTATTGTCATTGCCAGATGCTCCAACGGCAGTGTTCTGTCATAACGATGCGATGGCCATTGGTGCGATCCAAGAGGCGAAGAAGCTAGGCTTACGTGTTCCTCAAGACCTTTCTATTGTAGGGTTTGATGATATTCACTTTGCTCAATACTGCGATCCGCCGTTAACGACCATTTCTCAGCCTCGTTATGAGATCGGTCGTCAAGCAATGCTTATGATGCTTGAACTGCTACGTGGGCATGATGTTCGCGCTGGTTCGAGGTTGCTTGAAACCAAACTCGTGGTACGTGAAAGCGCTGCGCCACCAAGAGTGCTCTAGAGTCTAACCTTTGTAAGCGGCGCATTTTTGATGCGCCGCTTCCATTTCTACTCTGTCATAACTGAGCAATCTGATTTAACATATCGGCAGTGGTAATTGATGGTATTGATGTTTACTAGTGGCGAATCGAGATTACGTAAAAAGAGGCCGTGGCGGAAGTAGCCGTAAGCCTGCAAAGAAAAAGTCTGCCCCGCGACGCAAACCATGGCGAAGTGGTTTACTTGCCATTTTATTGGCGAGTGTATTTGGCTATGGATTGTATGTTCTAAGTAACGATCCAGAGCCGCCTGCTCCTGTTGCAGAGCCAGTAAAATCTAAGCCTAAACCAAAGCCACAAGCGAAGCTGCCACCTCCTCCAGAAGAGAAGTGGGATTACGTCGATACCTTGCCAAGCCGTGAAGTTGAGGTAAAAGCGAAAGAACAGGTCGTTTCGGAAATCCCATACATTATGCAGTGTGGCGCTTACAAAACCGCTCAGCAAGCAGAGACACGTAAACTGGATATCGCATTCCAAGGTATCAACAGCAAAATTCGTAAGAAGGAAGGCAGCAGTTGGTACCGTGTCGTTCTAGGTCCATACAAGTTTAAGCGTGATGCTGAACGCGATAAGCATAAACTTCAGCGCGCCAAAATCGAGCCTTGTGCAATCTGGAAAGAAGCGCAATAAAGATATTTTAAAGCGAACCCTGATGGGTTCGTTTTTTTGTGTGGATAGCTGGAACGGGCTGCGCCCTACAGAAAACTCGATCGGGCTTCGCCCTTCTAGATAGTTAGGTTGACTCCTTATTGAAGTGCGGTTCAACGTTAGTTGCCCAGTTATCCAAAATAAAAAGGATTGAAGCAATACGCCAGTCCTTCAAGATTCTCTAGCTCTCTAGCTCTCTAGCTCTCTAGCTCTCTAGCTCTCTAGCTCTCTAGCACTACCCCTTGAATTCCTCTCGCTATAACCTCATATAATCCTTAACACTGAGATTAAAACAACTATGAGGCCCTACTCGTGACTACCATTGTATCTGTACGTCGTAACAACAAAGTCGTCATCGCTGGTGATGGACAAGTATCTCTGGGTAACACAGTAATGAAGGGTAATGCTCGTAAAGTGCGTCGCCTGTATAACAATAAGGTGCTCGCTGGCTTTGCTGGTGGTACGGCAGATGCCTTCACGCTGTTTGAAAAGTTTGAAAGTAAACTGCAAATGCACCAAGGTCACCTGACTAAGGCGGCAGTAGAGTTAGCTAAAGACTGGCGTAGTGACCGTGCTTTACGTAAGTTAGAAGCACTGTTGGCAGTCGCTGATGAAACTGCATCATTGATCATTACTGGTAACGGTGATGTGGTACAGCCTGAAAACGATCTGATTGCCATTGGATCTGGCGGTAACTTTGCCCAAGCTGCTGCTACTGCACTATTAGAAAATACCGAATTAGATGCACGTGAAGTTGCAGAAAAATCACTCAAAATCGCGGGTGATATCTGTGTGTTCACCAACCATCACCACACTATCGAAGAACTAGAAATCCCAGCCGCTCAAGCTGAGTAAAACGGCTGAACAAGCAAAGATAGTGGCTATAAGAATTTAAGGAAACTGACTATGTCTGAAATGACTCCCCGCGAAATTGTTCATGAGCTTAACCGCCATATTATCGGCCAAGAGAACGCAAAGCGCTCAGTGGCGATTGCGCTGCGTAACCGTTGGCGCCGTATGCAGCTTGAAGAGAGCTTGCGTGTTGAAGTGACACCAAAAAACATTCTAATGATTGGTCCTACTGGTGTCGGTAAAACTGAAATTGCTCGCCGCCTAGCGAAACTGGCGAATGCACCGTTTATCAAGGTTGAAGCGACTAAGTTTACTGAGGTCGGTTATGTTGGTAAGGAAGTGGAAACGATAATCCGTGACCTTACTGATGTTGCAATTAAGATGACTCATCAACAAGCGATGGAAAAAGTAAAGTTCCGCGCTGAAGAGCAAGCTGAAGAACGTATTCTTGATGCTCTGCTACCGCCTGCTCGCGATGCTTGGGGGCAAAACGAGCAGCAAGATGATAGCGCTTCTAATACACGTCAAATCTTCCGCAAGAAGCTTCGTGAAGGCAAGTTAGACGACAAAGAGATCGAAATCGATGTTGCGGCTCCGCAAATGGGTGTCGAGATCATGGCTCCTCCGGGCATGGAAGAGATGACTAACCAACTTCAAGGTATGTTCCAAAACCTAGCGGGAGATACTAAGAAGAAGCGTAAACTGAAGATCAAAGATGCCTTCAAAGCATTGACCGAAGAAGAAGCAGCTAAGCTTGTGAACCAAGAAGAGCTGAAAGAGCAGGCGATCTTTAACGTTGAGAATAACGGTATCGTGTTTATCGATGAGATCGATAAGATTTGTAAGCGTGGCGAAAGTTCTGGCCCTGATGTCTCTCGTGAAGGTGTGCAACGTGACCTACTACCACTGATTGAAGGTAGCACAGTTTCAACTAAGCACGGCATGGTGAAAACAGACCACATTCTATTTGTTGCGTCAGGGGCATTCCAAGTGGCTAAGCCATCGGATCTTATCCCTGAACTTCAAGGTCGCCTACCGATTCGTGTCGAACTAGAAGCACTTTCAAGTCATGATTTCAAACGTATCCTGACTGAGCCTAAAGCATCACTGACAGAGCAATACGTTGCGCTAATGAAGACAGAAGATGTCGATGTTGAGTTTACTGAAGATGGTATCACTCAAATCGCAGAAGCGGCTTGGACAGTGAATGAGACAACAGAAAACATTGGTGCTCGCCGCTTACACACAGTAATGGAGCGCCTGATGGATGAGATTTCATTCGAAGCCACAGACAAGTCTGGTTCTAAGTTAACCATTGATGCTGCATACGTGAAAGGCAAACTAGGCGATACTATTGAAGATGAAGACCTAAGCCGCTTTATTCTTTAGATCACCAATAGCTTGTTTAGCCCGCTCAATACGAGCGGGCTTTTTTATATCTAACTCTATGTTTGAATGAGTATTCTCTCTTGTCGCTGTTCGAGGTTTGAGCGTATAAGCTGCTGCATCTACCACGGAGTTGTATATAAAAGCATCGACTTGAGGTGTCAATTTAGTTTTATTGTCTGTATGATGGCGCGCTTTTATGACCGTCCTCACATTCTAATGCAACTGTTGAGGTAAATTCGTCTACCCGAGTTATTCGGGCAGCAAAAGCGAGACTTACATGTCTAGAGCCAGTTTGGCAGCAGGCGACCCCTGCACTTCTAATGTCGATGATTCGACCTCTTCATATTCTCTATCGAATAAATCAAAAATTGCCGCTCAACTTGAGCTATCTAATCCAGTGTTATGGCTTAGCGGTGGTTTCCTAACCTTGTTTGTCATGCTTGCGCTGATAGATACCCAGTTACTTACGTCTCTGGTGAACAGTGGCTTTGGTTATGCCACGCAATACTTTGGCGGATATTGGCAGATTCTGATGCTGGCAAACTTTCTCATCGGTTTATATCTAGCTTTTGGTCAAACAGGCTATGTGCGCTTAGGGTCTTTACCCCGCCCTGAGATAGGCACGTTTAAATGGCTATCAATTTTACTTTGTACCTTATTGGCGGGCGGCGGCGTGTTTTGGGCTGCGGCTGAGCCCATTGCTCACTATGTATCTGCGCCGCCGATGTTTGGTCAAGCTCAACCTCGTGACATGGCAATCAATGCATTATCGCAATCCTTTATGCACTGGGGCTTTCTTGCTTGGGCAATTTTAGGCTCGCTTTCTTCAATTGTTCTAATGCATCTTCACTATGACAAAGGACTGCCGCTCAAACCGCGCACCTTGCTTTACCCAATATTTGGCCAGCGAGTGATTGATGGCAAGCTGGGTAATTTAGTGGATGCTTTAAGTATCATCGCGGTTGCCGCGGGTACCATCGGCCCTATTGGCTTTCTGGGTTTGCAAATTAGCTACGCGGTGAACGAGCTGTTTGGCATCCCAGACGGATTGATGACTCAAACCATTGTCGTTGTACTGGCAATGGCAACTTATACCCTGTCGGCACTGAGCGGCTTAAGCAGGGGGATTCAGATAGTCAGCCGTTACAACATCATCCTTTCATTGGCATTAGTCGTCTTTATCCTGCTTGCCGGGCCAACTAGCTTTATCATCGATGGTTATATCCAAGGTGTAGGCAATTTGGCAGACAACTTTGTCGCCATGGCGCTCTATCGCGGTGATACAAACTGGCTGAGCTGGTGGACAGTGTTTTTCTGGGGGTGGTTCATCGGTTACGCGCCTATGATGGCGATCTTTATTGCGCGAATTTCCCGAGGCCGCACCATTCGCCAATTGATTCTAGCGATCAGCATAGCAGCACCATTGATTACCTGTTTCTGGTTTAGCATTGTTGGCGGTAGTGGTTTAGCGTTTGAGCTGGCGAACCCGGGCAGTATGAAAGCTGGCTTTGAAGGCTTTAATCTTCCTGGCGCATTGCTAGCCATGACTCAGCAACTGCCTTTCCCTACGTTGATTTCCATTCTATTTTTGATTTTGACCACTACTTTTATTGTCACCACTGGCGATTCAATGACGTATACCATTAGCATGGTCATGACGGGTGACAGTCAACCGAATGCGTTAATTCGCTCATTTTGGGGGCTGGTCATGGGGGTGATTGCGATAGTGCTGATCTCGATGGGGGAAGGTGGTATCTCTGCACTGCAATCTTTTATCGTCATTACCGCTGTGCCTGCTTCGTTTATTATCTTGCCCTCACTGTGGGCGGCACCGCAGTTAGCGCATGAGATGGCCAAGCAACAGAAGTTAATTTGATACCAAGCAGAGATTTATCCCGATTGGTACGATAAAAAAATCCCTCGCTTAGGCGAGGGATTTTTCATTAGTTCTAGTTAGATTAAAGCATAAAGATAAAGATCACTGCGAGGGCTGAGATCAAGCCTGCAAATGCATAACAGGCGATTTTGCCAACCAAACCAGTATGGAACTTAAGGTCATGCATACCATGATGGACACGGTGCATTGCATGCCACATCGGTAGCGCTAGCGTACCAATGATAAATAGAGCGCCAATGATGCTTGTTGCAAAATCAACCACTCGCTCGTAGCTTAGGGCTTCCGCATTGATGATGCCCAATGGAGCAAGTACACCAAGAACCAGAATAGTCACTGGGGTAATCATGGCAAACCAAGTACCGCCAGCGCCAAACAGTCCCCACCAAATAGGCTCATCAGAACGCTTAGGGGCTCTATCTACAGAAAAATTAGGTTTCATAGTCATAGCTCCTTAAACGATTACCAGCACGATCAGAGAAATAAATGCCACGGCTGCCCATTGAGTCAGCACAATGATCTTCTTATCCACTGGCTTACCTTTTAAGCGAATCGGCATAACCTGAGGCATCATGCTGAAGAACGTTTGAGCATGCAGTAGGCTGCCCGCTAGCGCAACGATGTTAATCGCTACGACTACTGGATTGGCCATAAACTCAAGCCAGCCTTGCCAAGCTTCGGGACCTTTCACTAATGAACCTAAACCGAAAGTCAGGAAGACAGTAAATAGGATCAGAGGCAGTACAGTCGCTTCGCGAAGCATGTAGAAGCGGTAGAAAGGATGATCTTTCCACCAAGTACGTTTTACTTCACGAACGTAAGGTTTACGGTTACTCATTCTTATGCCTCCTCTGCTGTTTTTGCTGGTGTGCCGTCAGGCTTCAGCATAGCAATCACGAAGTCCATAGAAGACTCGACTTTACCTTGGTTTACTGCAGCCGCCGGATCGACGTTCTTCGGACATACTTCAGAGCAGTAGCCCACGAAGGTACAGCCCCAAGCGCCGTTTTCACCATTGATCATCGCCATACGCTCTGCTTTACCATTGTCACGACTGTCGAGGTTGTAACGATGGGCAAGAGTCAGTGCAGCAGGGCCGATAAACTCAGGGTTTAGACCAAACTGCGGACACGCTGCGTAACATAGACCACAGTTAATACAACCTGCGAACTGCTTGTACTTGGCCATTTGCTCTGGCGTTTGCAGGTTAGTACCATCTTCAGGTTTACGATCATTACCGATGATGTAAGGCTTGATAGCTTCAAGGCGCTCAATGAATGGCGTCATGTCGACAATCAAGTCTTTCTCGATTGGGAAGTTTGCCAGTGGCTCGATCTTCACGCCGTTTGGGTAATCGCGCAGGAAGCTTTTACACGCTAGTTTCGGCACGCCGTTAACCATGATGCCGCATGAACCACAGATCGCCATACGACAAGACCAACGGTAAGACAGGTCTTTATCTAGGTTATCTTTGATGTAGCCAAGTGCATCAAGGGTCGACATAGTTTCATCGAATGGCACTTCAAAGGTCTGGAAGTGCGGTTCTGCGTCTTTTTCTGGGTCATAACGCAGAATCTCTACTTTTTGGATGCGATTTGCTGACATTATGCTTGCTCCTCTGCGTTCTTCTGTGCCGCTTTTGCGGCTTCTTCAGCGGCTGCTTTCTCTGCGGCTTCACCGTATAGACGAGCTTTAGGCTGTGACTTAGTGATAGTCACCTTGCTGTAGTCGATAGTTGGCGCAGCATCTGGCTGGAAGAAAGCCAGCGAGTGTTTGAGGAACTCTACGTCATCACGCTCAGTACAACCATCATCTAGACGCTGGTGGGCACCACGAGACTCTTTACGTAGGATCGCAGAGTGAACCATAGCTTCTGCGACTTCTAGGCCGTAACCGACTTCGATAGCGTACAGAAGGTCAGTGTTGAACACTTTGCCTTTGTCTTTGATGCTGATGCGCTTGTAACGCTCTTTCAACTCAGTGATTTTATCAATGGTCGCTTGCATCAAATCTTCTTGGCGGTAGATACCACAGCCCGCTTCCATGGTATGACCCATTTCAGTACGGATATCTGCCCAGTTTTCATCGCCTTCTTGGTTCATTAATGCTGCGATACGCTGCTCAACATTTTTGACTTGAGCTGCAATAGACTCTTCGTTCCAGCCCTTGAATTCCGCTGCACGCTTCACTGCTTGTTCACCAGCAACACGGCCGAATACCACGAACTCAGCCAGTGAGTTAGAACCTAGACGGTTAGCGCCGTGAAGACCAACAGAAGCACATTCGCCTACTGCGAATAGACCTTTAATGCGCGTTTCACATTCGCCGTTAGTTTCAATACCACCCATGGTGTAGTGCACCGTTGGACGAATTGGAATCGGCTCTTTCGCAGGGTCAACGTTAACGTATGCTTTCGCTAGCTCACAGATAAACGGTAGACGCTCTTGCAGGTACTCTTCACCAAGGTGGCGAAGGTCTAGATGAACCACATCACCTAGAGGATGTTTGATGGTGTTGCCTTTCTGCTGTTCGTGCCAGAAAGCCTGTGAAACCTTGTCGCGAGGACCGAGTTCCATGTATTTGTTCTTTGGCTGGCCAACTGGAGTTTCAGGGCCCATGCCGTAGTCTTGTAGGTAACGGTAGCCATTCTTGTTAACGATGATACCACCTTCACCACGACAGCCTTCGGTCATCAGGATACCTGTACCTGGAAGACCTGTTGGGTGGTACTGAACGAATTCCATATCACGTAGAGGTACGCCATGGCGGTAAGCCATTGCCATACCATCACCGGTTACGATACCGCCGTTAGTATTACAGTGATAAACACGACCTGCGCCACCTGTTGCTAAAACAACAGACTTGGCTTTAATCGTAACGAGTTCACCTTCTGACATGTGAATAGCGATAAGACCTTGCACTTCGCCTTCATCGACAAGCAGATCCACCACAAAGTACTCATCAAAACGCTTGATGTTGTCGTACTTCATTGATGTCTGGAATAGGGTGTGAAGCATGTGGAAGCCAGTTTTATCAGCCGCGAACCATGTACGCTCAACTTTCATACCACCAAATCGGCGTACGTTGACTTCACCGTTTTCTTTACGACTCCATGGGCAGCCCCATTGCTCCATTTGGATCATTTCGCGAGTCGCGTTTTCTACAAAATATTCAACAACGTCCTGTTCACATAGCCAGTCACCACCGCCAACAGTGTCGTTGAAGTGGTTGTCTAGACTATCTTCATCCTTGATAACTGCTGCCGAGCCACCCTCCGCTGCGACCGTGTGAGAACGCATTGGATAAACTTTAGAAATGAGTGCGACTTCTAAATCAGGGTTTGCTTCAGCTGCTGCAATTGCAGTGCGAAGACCAGCGCCGCCTGCGCCGATGACTGCGATATCTGTGGTGATAGTTTGCACAGTTATCCTCCAGTGTGAATTTGCGGAGTAATCCGCTTGTTATAGTTAAATGGGGTAATTCCCCAAAAGTGGTAGGGTTAGTGTAGAAGAGCTAGTTTGCAGAAAAATTGATGTATTTAGGTTTTTGCTCCGGTAATGCATTCAAGAGCATAAAAAATATAGGTTATGTGATTGCAATCACGGCAAGAAATGATTGACAGAGCAGTAGATAGTAGAGGTTTGTTAAGGCGCTGTTACATGACATTAGCTTGGGCAATATCTATTACAGGCTAGGCGAATTTTTGTTCTGTAATACGTTGAAATCTTGCTTCACTTGTAAGCTTGTGAGCGGTGGTAATTTGCTAGGAAAATAGCAGGAAACTTGATATTTTTTCAGCCAGATAAAGCAGTGAGATTTGAGTTATGAGTGATCAGTGGCAACCCACAGCGTCGATAAAGCAACTTAAACAGCGCGCGAACGTGCTTGCGCAGATACGGCAATTCTTTGCTGAGCGAAACGTGTTGGAGGTCGATACTCCGGCAATGAGCCATGCGACAGTGACGGATATTCACCTGCATACTTTTCAGACAGAGTTTATAGGTCCGGGATATGCGGATGGCAGCAAACTCTATTTAATGACTAGCCCTGAATTTCATATGAAGCGATTGCTGGCAGCGGGCAGTGGTTGTATCTATCAGATTAATAAAGCGTTTCGCAACGAAGAGAACGGCCGTTTCCATAACCCAGAGTTCACCATGCTTGAATGGTATCGAGTCGGCTTTGATCACCATAAACTGATGGATGAAATGGACGCTTTACTGCAAGTCGCTCTTGAATGTGGTCAAGCGGAGCGAATGACCTACCAACAAGCTTTTATTGATGTACTTGGCGTGTGCCCATTAGAAGGCACAATGGCAGAGCTAAAGCTAGCAGCCGAGAAGCTAGGCTTAAGTGATATTGCGCAGCCAGAGGAAGACCGTGATACCTTGCTTCAACTACTATTTAGTATTGGTGTCGAAGGTAAGATAGGCCAAAGTGCCCCGGCTTTTGTTTACGACTTCCCGGCTTCCCAAGCGGCACTGGCTAAGATCAATAAGCAAGACTCACGTGTTGCTGATCGCTTTGAGGTTTACTTTAAAGGCATAGAACTCGCGAACGGTTTCCATGAGCTTGATGATCCGCAAGAACAACTCAAGCGATTTGAACAGGATAATGCCAAGCGCATTGAGATGGGACTATGTCCTCAACCGATCGATCATCATTTAATCGCAGCACTCAAGTCAGGTTTACCTGAATGTGCAGGTGTGGCACTAGGGGTTGATCGCTTAATCATGCTCGCGATCGGTTGCGATCATATTGATCAGGTCACGGCGTTTCCGTTTCCGATAGCGTAAGGAAATGTGCAACAGATTCTTATTCTGAGTGTAATTGACTCGCGTAGGCATCTTAACCTCGCTATACTTCCAATCTGAATTTTTAGTCTAGAGCTGCTATTCCCTTCATTGTTGAAGCCGCAGCGTTGTTGACTACGCCAATTCACCCTAATCACATAGGACTGAATTGGCTTGTCGCCTAGCTGCAACTCCAACTATTTTGGGAATACATCCTTCATTGTTGAAGTGGCAGCTCTATCATCAAAGAGCACAGGACATGCAAGAGTACATCGCATTTTTTCAAGAGAACATGATTTTATCTCTGGTATGGGTTGGTCTACTAGTCGCCCTTATCATGAATATCGTTAAATCAACGACAGCTGCATACAAAGAAATCACCGCAGCACAGACTACTCAGCTAATGAACCATCAGAGTGGTGTAGTCGTTGATATCCGCAGTAAAGATGAGTTCCGTAAAGGACACATTACCGATGCACTTCACATTTTGCCGTCTGATATCAAAGCAGGTAACTTCGGAAGCCTTGAAAACCACAAATCAGACCCAATCATTGTAGTGTGTAAGACAGGTCAAACGGCTCAAGAGAGCGCTAACCTTCTTGCTAAAGCGGGCTTCGAAAATGTAAGTCTGCTTAAAAATGGTTTGATTGCTTGGAGTGAAGCAAACATGCCTTTAGTGAAAGGTAAGAAGTAATTCAAACACCGAATGCCTTAAACGCTGATTGAAAAATCGGCGTTTGTTTTAGAGAGATGTGAAGAGTTCCACGAAATTCATTGGAACCCTAGTCATAGCAAGCTCTCTCAGTTAGTCTCCAATCAGACTATTTATCGCAGGATTAAAGGATTTTTAAAATGGCTGAAGCAGCACCACAACAAGAAGCACAAAACTTCGCAATTCAACGTATCTTCCTTAAAGACGTATCTTTCGAAGCTCCAAACTCACCAGACATGTTCCAAAAAGAGTGGAATCCAGATGTTAAGCTAGATCTTGACACTCAAAGCCGTGAGCTAGGTGAAGGCGTATACGAAGTTGTTCTACGTCTGACAGTAACGGTTAAGAACGCTGAAGAGACTGCGTTCCTGTGTGAAGTGCAACAAGGTGGTATCTTTACTGCAGATAAGATGGAAGCTGGCCAACTAGCGCATTGTCTAGGTGCATTCTGCCCGAACATCCTATTCCCTTACGCTCGCGAAACTATCTCAAGCCTAGTGGTTAAAGGTACGTTCCCACAACTAAACCTTGCACCAGTTAACTTTGATGCTCTGTTTATGAACTACCTACAGCAGCAAGCTCAGCAAGAAGGTGAAGCTGAAGCGTAATGACTGATTCCTCTGTGTAACAGAGGTGCGGTATAAAATGCACAGAGCGTCTCTATTTGATGCGATGTGCATTTTTTGTTTATAGGATTGGATTCTTGCCACTGATATTTAGTAGCAATACTAATAGTTAGCGGCAAGATTCTAGTCACCCTAATGACAATCAGGCGGAATAATGAAAGATAAGACCAACAATGCCTACGGGAAAGAAATTGCAATGACCGTACTTGGTGCCGGTTCCTACGGTACTTCGCTTGCCATCTCTTTAGCACGTAATGGTGCCAACGTAGTAATTTGGGGCCATGAACCTGAGCATATGGCTCGTCTGGAAGCAGATCGTGCCAACCACGAGTTTCTACCTGGAATTGAGTTTCCTCAATCATTGATTGTTGAATCTGATCTTGAGAAGGCAGTGCAAGCAAGTCGTGATCTGCTGGTGGTTGTGCCAAGTCATGTGTTTGGCATTGTGCTAAACAATGTTAAACCGCACTTGAGAGACGACTCGCGTATATGTTGGGCAACCAAAGGGCTAGAGCCAGAAACTGGCCGCCTATTGAAAGAAGTCGCAAATGAAGCGCTAGGTGAAGGCTACTCTCTGGCGGTTTTATCTGGACCTACGTTTGCGAAAGAGCTTGCAATGGGAATGCCGACAGCGATTTCTGTTGCGTCACCAGACAACGACTTTGTGGCTGATCTACAAGAAAAAATCCATTGCAGCAAAACTTTCCGTGTTTACGCAAACAGTGACTTCATTGGTATGCAATTAGGCGGTGCAGTTAAGAACGTGATTGCGATTGGCGCAGGTATGTCTGATGGCATTGGGTTTGGTGCCAATGCGCGTACGGCTTTGATCACTCGCGGTTTAGCAGAAATGACCCGATTGGGTGCTGCGCTAGGTGCACAGCCAGAAACCTTTATGGGCATGGCAGGATTGGGTGATTTGGTATTAACTTGTACCGATAACCAATCTCGTAACCGCCGCTTTGGCTTAGCACTAGGTCAGGGTAAAGATGTCGATACCGCCCAAGATGAAATTGGTCAAGTTGTCGAAGGTTATCGCAACACTAAAGAGGTCTACCTGTTAGCTGAGCGTATGGGTGTCGAGATGCCAATTGTTGACCAAATATATCAAGTATTGTATCAAGGGAAGGATGCAAACTTAGCGGCGAAAGATTTGCTCGCTCGCGATAAGAAAGCGGAAGCATAAAGAACAATAGCAACACTGGACTTTGTATCTAGATACTAGGGATTCAGTACTAGGAAAATTCATGAAACATTGTGAGAAACAGAAGGTTTGGCAAACCATTGTTAAGGAAGCAAGAGAGCTTTCTGAACAAGAGCCAATGTTAGCAAGCTTCTATCATGCCACTATTATTAAGCATGATAGTTTGAGCGCGGCGTTAAGCTATATTTTAGCGAATAAGCTTAATACAGCGTCAATGCCGGCGATGGCGGTCAGGGAAGTGGTTGAAGAAGCCCTAAACTCAGACCCAAGTATCAGCGCTGCTGCCGCTTGTGACATATGTGCCACGGTAAACCGAGACCCTGCTGTTGCAATGTATTCAATGCCGCTGCTGTACCTAAAAGGTTATCACGCCTTGCAAGGTTATCGAGTAGCAAACTGGCTGTGGAAGCAGGGACGTATTGCGCTCGCTACTTACCTACAAAACCAAATCTCAGTCGCGTGTCAGGTGGATATTCACCCGGCGGCTAAAATTGGTCGCGGTATCATGCTAGACCACGCCACGGGTATCGTGATTGGTGAAACAGCCATTGTAGAGAATGATGTATCTATCCTACAGGACGTGACATTAGGTGGTACTGGTAAAGAGTGCGGCGATCGTCACCCGAAAATTCGTGAAGGTGTGATGATAGGTGCTGGTGCTAAGATTCTCGGTAATATTGAAGTTGGAGAAGGGGCTAAGATTGGCTCTTGTTCAGTAGTACTTCAAGCTGTTCCCGCTCATACCACAGTCGCAGGGGTTCCGGCTAAGATTGTTGGTAGACCTAAGACCGATAAGCCATCTTTGGATATGGACCAACAATTTAATGGTCGTTCACAAAGCTTTATTGGCGGGGATGGGATATAGGAGTTAGAACGGACTTCGTCTTCCGAGAACACTGCGTTTCGAGAGTCGAGACCGGACTTCGTCCTTCGAGAGTTTTTCGCTAGCACATCCCGAATCCATGGAGAACTGCTCCTAAATAAAAAGGATTGACACTTGGTGTCAATCCTTTAATTTTTCTCGCTTCTCGCTTCTCGCTTCTCGCTTCTCGCTTCTCGCTTCTCGCTTCTCGCTTCTCGCTTCTCGCTTCTCGCTTCTCGCTTAACCTAGAGCATCAAGTTCAGTAAGAACTTCTTCAGCCCATTCGATCCACGCTTGGCGGATAAGCAGGTTTCTACGTAGCGTTAGGCGCTCTAAACGTTGCTGCTTATCTAACGTCGCAGTTGTTGAGTAGTACGCGTTTTCGATTTCTTGGTAGTGAGCAACCAGTTTTCGCGACTCTTCAACTAGCTCGGCCAATTGAGCGCGGTATGGCGCAGATGGCTGAACGGCACAAGCCATAAGCTTAGCTGAAAACTCGTCACGGACGGTTGGGTGAGAGGTTGGTTGGTCAAACCATTCACCTAGTGCAGTACGACCAGAATCAGTAATTGAATATACTTTACGGTCTGGTTTGCCTTCTTGAGGCTCTAGTACACAGGTTACTAGGTTGTTTTGAGCCATCTTGTTTAACTCGCGATAAACTTGCTGGTGGCTCGCTTTCCAGAAATAGCCGATAGTGGCTGAAAATTCTTTAGTGATATCGTATCCAGTCGCATCGCGTGTGCTTAGAACGGTTAAGATAACGTGTGGTAATGACATGTCTTCAATCCAAATGGTCAATAAACTACTAAATACAACCACTTAATTTCTGTCGTGCTTCTTAATGGCACTGATCATCAGTAGAAAAAGTGGCACCAACAATGTTGGTCATGTCACCTAAAAAAGCCGTTTATCACCTAGGATCGATAGTTAAGATATCGAAGAGCTGCAGCATGTTGATTTTATATAAGTCGCCACAGCGGTGAAGTAGTATATCTAAATAATAAGCATAAAGTAGAATAGAAGGACAAAATATCCCAAAAAACTGACAAAAATCTCAATAGTGCGCCACATTTAGAGAAATGTTTTGTAATTTGAGTATAAATGTCGCACCTGTGGTTCGACTTTCTATAAGAAATGCTCTGAAAGACATAAAAAAAGGTTGGTGAGTTCACACCAACCTTCTTTACATTTTACGGGAAATTAGCCTGTATTACGCATACCCGCCGCAATGCCGGCAATGGTTACCATTAAGGCTTCTTCCAACTCTGGCGCTGCCTGTTCATCTTGGCGAGTGCGATAGAGCAGTTCAGCTTGAAGCATGTTCAATGGCTCAACATAGATGTTACGCAGACGAATAGACTCTTGGCCCCATGGGTCGCTTTGCATCAAGTTTTCGTTGTTTTCTACGTTAAGTACTGACTTGATATCTTTTTGCAACTGTTCGCGCAGGCGGTCACCAAGAGGCAGTAAGTTGTTGTCGACCAAGCGCTCATCGTAGTAACGAGAAATCTCTAGATTACACTTGGTGTAAACCATTTCTAGCATACCTAGGCGAGTTGAGAAGAATGGCCACTCTCGACACATCTCTTCTAGTAGCGCTTGATGGCCTTTATCTACTGAATACTGAATGGCTTCACCGGCACCAAGCCAAGCAGGAAGCACCAGTCGGTTTTGGCTCCATGAGAAGATCCAAGGGATTGCACGTAAGCTTTCTACGCCACCTTTCGGGTTACGTTTTGCAGGTCTTGAACCTAGCGGCAGTTTGCCTAGTTCTAGCTCTGGTGTGGTTTGACGGAAATAAGGAACAAAGTCTGCTTCACCACGAACCACATTGCGGTAAGCTTCACAGCTGACTTCCGATAACACATTCATCAAGTCACGCCACTCTTGCTTTGGCTCTGGTGGTGGCAGCAGGTTCGCTTCGAGGATCGCACTTGCGTATAAGCTAAAGCTGTTGACCGCCACTTCAGGAAGGCCAAGTTTAAAGCGGATCATCTCACCTTGTTCAGTAACACGTAGACCACCTTTCAAGCTTTTCGGTGGCTGAGATAGTAGTGCAGCGTGTGCAGGAGCACCACCACGACCGATAGTACCGCCACGGCCGTGGAATAGAGTCAGTTCAACGCCTTCTTCTTCGGCTACCTTAACTAGTGATTCCATAGCGTGGTACTGAGCCCAACCTGCCGACATAACACCAGCATCTTTGGCTGAATCAGAGTAGCCGATCATGACCATTTGGTGGTTTTGGATAAAGCCACGGTATAGGTCGATGCCCATTAGTTGTTTGATAACGGACTCAGCATTGTTCAAGTCATCGAGTGTTTCGAACAACGGACATACATCCATGCGGTAAGGGCAACCTGATTCTTGCAATAGCAGGTGAACGGCAAGGACATCAGAAGCTGTACGGGCCATTGAGATAACATAAGCACCAAACGCCTCACGTGGCTGAGCAGCAACGATTTTACAAGTATCGAGCACTTCTTTAACCGCTTCTGACGGTTGCCAGTCTCTAGGTAGCAGCGGGCGCTTCGAAGCCAATTCGTTAGTTAAGAAAGCAACTTTATCTTGCTCACTCCACTGATCGTAATCGCCAATGCCCAGGTAGCGAGTCAGCTCAGATAGGACATCTGAATGACGAGTACTTTCTTGGCGAACATCGAGACGAACTAGGTGGACACCGAACGCTTTAATACGGCGCAATGTATCCAGCAGTGAGCCATCAGCAATGATCCCCATGCCACACTCGTGCAGTGATTGGTAACATGCGTATAGTGGTTCCCAAAGCTGCTCGACGCGTTGCAGCGGCGCTTTTACTGCTAGCTTCTGACCGTGGATCTTCGCATCAAGAATCTCTTTGGTTTCATTGAGCAATGCGCGAAGTTCTTTTAGTACAGCGCGGTAAGGTTCATGCTCATCTTCACCAGCTAGAGAACGCACAGCAGCGTTACACTGAGTCATCGACAGTTCGCTAACCAGCTCATTGATGTCATTTAGGTAAAGGTCAGCCGCCTTCCAGCGTGAAAGAAGCAGAACTTCACGAGTAATGGTATGCGTTACGAATGGGTTGCCATCGCGGTCACCGCCCATCCAAGAAGAAAAATGCACTGGTCGCGCGTCAATCGGCAGACCTTCGCCAAGGTAACCTTCAAGACGCTGGTCAAGTTCGCGCAAAAAGTCAGGTACCGCTTCCCAAAGTGAGTTCTCGACGACAGCAAAGCCCCATTTCGCTTCATCAAGCGGCGTTGGTCGTTGCTTACGAATGGTGTCTGAGTGCCAGCTTTGGGCAATCAATTGCTCTAGGCGGCGTTCTGTTTTCTGACGCTCTTTCGCTGAAAGGTCACCAAGCTCTAACTTAGATAAGCACTTATTGATCTTCACGAGCTTGTGGATCATGGTTCGACGAGTAATTTCGGTCGGGTGCGCTGTCAGTACTAGTTCAATATTAAGATCGCGCACTGCTTGCGCTGTATCTAACTTGCTAATGTCATTTTGAGCAAGTTTAGAGAATAGGGAGTTAATCGCGTCTGGTTCACAAACATGAGCATCACAGTGGCGAGAGATCGTATGGTACTGCTCTGCCATGTTAGTCAGGTTGAGAAATTGGTTGAATGCGTGAGCAACAGGGGTTAATTGCTCATTTGGCAGGCTTTTAATCTCATCAATCAAGCTATCTCTGTCTTGTTGATTGCCTGCGAGGGCGGACTTTGAAAGTTTACGAATGGTTTCTACTTTCTCTAGAAGTACGTCACCATGTGCATCCTTAATGGTGTTACCGAGCAAGTGTCCTAGCATGCTCACATTGCTTCTGAGCGCAGAGTATTTCTCGTTCATTGTCATCCTGCCTTGTAAAAAAATTACATCCAATGTTCCTTGTTAGGTAGACAATCTAGCGAAAAATATCGCTTCGAGTCAAATACTGTAGGCTAAGTTTGCAAATATTATGCAAATGAATGTAACGCTTTGCGAGCTATCCGATTGACTAATTATGTTGAAACTTTCTTACAGAATGAGAGAGAGGCTTCGCCTATAGGAACGGACTTCGTCCTGTGGAAAACGAGAACGGGCTGCGCCCTTGTGGAAAGCTAGACTTGACTCTTAACCATAGTGGAGCAACTTTAGCTCTCCAGCTCTCCAGCTCTCCAGCTCTCCAGCTCTCCAGCTCTCCAGTTTTCCATAGGGCGTAGCCCGTTCCCGCTTCCTTTATCCCGCAGCAAAGCGTTCGCGCTCTGTATTTAAAAACAATACTTATGCATCGCTTTCGACAATACATCTATGGTTGGATCGATAAATTCAAAGGCGAGGAACTCGTCTGGCTGGTGGGCTTGGTCAATGGAGCCAGGGCCTAGAACCAGTGTTGGGCATAGCTGCTGCAAGAATGGGGCTTCAGTACAGTAGTTTACTGTTTCAGAGCTGGTGCCACAGATCTCTTCAACGCCACCGATAAATGGATGGTCATGCTGACATTCGTAGCCGGGGATAGGCTCGTGAAGCGGCGTGATCGAGATTCTACCCGGCCACTTGGCTTCGATTTCTTTGAGTGCGCCGCGCAGCATGTTATCTAGTCCATCTAGGCTGATGCCCGGCAAAGGACGAACATCGTAATGCAGTTCACAGCAGCCGCAGATACGGTTAGCACTGTCACCACCATGAATGTGGCCTAGATTTAACGTCGGGCTAGGAATGGCAAATCCTGGATGGTGATACTCTTTAATCAGCTTGTCACGTAGCTGCATTAAGGCAAATAAAACCTCATGCATGATTTCGATAGCATTAACCCCTAAAGCAGGATCAGATGAGTGGCCCGATTTACCGGTCACTCGCACCGCATTGGCAACATGACCTTTATGACCGCGAATAGGTACTAGGCTAGTTGGTTCGCCGATGATGCAGTAATCCGGTTTAAATGGGGCGGTTTCAGTGAAGTGGCGTGCGCCGAGCATAGTTGTCTCTTCATCACATGTTGCGAGCACATAGAGAGGTTTGGTCTGTTTGCTCCAATCAACTTTTTTAACCGCTTCTATAATAAAGGCAAAAAAGCCTTTCATATCCGCTGTACCCAAGCCATAAAATCGGTTGTTCGCTTCCGTCAACGCATGTGGCTCGAAATTCCAACGCCCTTCATCGAACGGCACGGTATCGATGTGCCCTGCCAAAAGCAGTCCGCCTTCACCAGAGCCTTTTTTGGCGATTAGGTTAAATTTGCCCGCTTCTACTTCAGTTAAGTTTACTTCAAAGCCTACGTCTTTCAGCCAAGTCGCTAACTTTTCAATCACTTTTGCGTTGCCTTCATCCCAACTGGAGTCCGTTGAGCTTATAGAAGAGGTAGAAATCAGGCCGCTGTAGACCTCAATAAAACTTGGTAATTGCATATTTAGTTTACATTCCCTGTTGACAGAGTTCGGCTAAGAAGGTAAAACACATATTAAATCACTTTTATTGAATAAAAAACCAATAAAAGCTTAATAATTTAAATTTATAGTCATTATTGAAATGACGTTTTTTACTCGAAATGGATGTCTGAGATGCTCAAAACCACAATCATAGGCGCAAGCGGTTATACCGGAGCAGAGCTTGCTTTGATGGTACATAAACACCCTGAACTTACGCTATCAGGTTTATATGTCTCCGCCAATAGCCTTGATGCAGGTAAAGACATCGCACAGCTTCACGGCAAGCTGGCCGGAATTATTAGTCAACCAGTGCTTCCTCTCAAAGATGTTGAAGCTGTGGCTAATCAAACGGATGTGGTTTTCCTTGCCACTGCGCATGAAGTAAGCCATGACCTAGCGCCGCAGTTTTTAGCGCAAGGTTGTCAGGTCTTTGATTTGTCTGGCGCCTTTCGCGTTAAAAAAGAAGGTTTCTACAGCGAGTTTTATGGTTTTGAACACCAGCATGATGCTTGGTTAGACAACTCAGCCTACGGATTAGCTGAATGGAACGCACAAGCGATTAAACAGAGTCAGCTTATTGCGGTGCCCGGTTGTTATCCAACAGCTTCACAGTTAGCGGTTAAGCCTTTACTCGAAGCGGGTTTGGTGGATACGGCTCAATGGCCTGTGATTAATGCCACTAGTGGTGTTTCCGGTGCTGGCAGAAAAGCATCGATGACCAATAGTTTTTGTGAGGTCAGCTTACAGCCATACGGTGTATTTAATCATCGTCATCAGCCGGAAATCGCTAGCCACTTAGGCACAGATGTGATTTTTACCCCGCATCTTGGCAATTTTAAGCGTGGCATTCTCGCCACTATTACGCTCAATTTGGTGGCTGGTGCATCTGAACAACAAGTTAACACTGCGTTTAAAGCAGCTTATGAAAACAAATCGGCAGTGCGTCTTTTAGAGTCAGCATTGCCGAATATTCAAAATGTAGAAAATACACCTTTCTGCGATTTAGGTTGGAAGGTTCAAGGCGAGCACGTCATCGTTGTTTCAGCGATAGACAACTTGCTCAAAGGTGCATCAAGTCAAGCGATGCAATGTTTAAACATCCACTACGGATTTCCAGAGCTGACTGCTCTTGTTTAATTGAGCAGGGAAGGAAAAGTAATGACAGATAACAAACTTACTCCATTAGTGATCAAATTTGGCGGTGCTGCACTGTCGTGTACTGAGACATTAAGCCAGGTATTTGGTGCGATAGCTCAATACCAAAAGCAAGCTCAGCGACGAATTGTGATCGTTCACGGTGGTGGTTATCTGGTGGACGATCTAATGGCGAAACTGCAACTTGAGACAATCAAGAAAGAAGGTCTTCGCGTAACCCCTTATGAGCAAATCCCAGTCATTGCTGGCGCTCTAGCTGGAACAGCCAACAAGATGTTGCAAGGTCAAGCGATCAAAGATGGCCTCAATGCAGTTGGTTTGAGTTTAGCGGATGGCGGCTTATGTCATGTCAAAGAGCTTGACCCAGAGCTGGGCGCGGTAGGTAAGGCGACACCGGGAGACTCAACCGTGCTGCAAGCGATTTTACAAACGGGCGCGCTACCTATCATAAGTTCTATCGGCCTAACCGAGCAAGGCCAGATGATGAATGTTAATGCAGACCAAGCTGCGGTAGCTGTGGCTGGAGCCTTAGATGCTGAACTGGTTCTACTGTCGGATGTCAGCGGTGTGCTAGATGGCAAAGGTCATTTAATCAAAAGCCTTGATGAGAAAGAAGCGCAGAACCTCATCAATGGTCATGTGATTACTGACGGCATGATTGTCAAAGTGAACGCTGCACTCGAAGCGGCTAATGACTTGGGTCGACCAATTGAAGTTGCAACATGGCGTTATCCAGAAAAGCTCGCCGAGCTATTTGCCGGACAGAGCATTGGAACCCAGTTTTTACCACAGTAGTTGGTAGTAAAGAATTAGAGCTGAATGCATAGCGCATTGAGTGATAAAAACAGATTAAACAGGAAGTAACCCGCAGCACTGACCGCCACGCGCAGCGCCGGGATTTGGAGAAAGAAAAATGAGCAAAGTTCAAGTAAATAAAGTAGTTGTCGCATATTCTGGCGGTCTGGATACATCAGTGATCATTCCATGGCTAAAAGAGAATTACGATTGTGAAGTGGTTGCTTTCGTCGCTGATGTCGGTCAAGGCGCGGAAGAGCTAGAAGGCATTGAAGAAAAAGCCAAAGCCTCTGGTGCATCAGAGTGCTACATTGCTGACCTCAAAGAAGAAATGGTGGCAGACTACATCTACCCAACTCTAAAAACAGGTGCTTACTACGAAGGTAAGTACTTATTAGGTACTTCAATGGCTCGTCCAATCATAGCTAAAGCGCAAGTGGAAGTGGCACGTAAAGTTGGAGCAGATGCGCTTTGTCATGGCTGTACCGGTAAAGGTAATGACCAAGTTCGTTTTGAAGGTGCATTTGCGGCACTTGCACCGGACCTACATGTGATTGCTCCTTGGCGTGAGTGGGATCTTGTCAGTCGTGAAGAGTGTCTTGATTACCTAGCGGAGCGTAATATCCCTTGTACTGCCTCTCTAACGAAAATTTATTCACGTGATGCGAACGCTTGGCACATCTCGACAGAAGGTGGTGTGTTAGAAGACACTTGGAATGCACCAAACGATGATTGCTGGGCATGGACAGTCGATCCAGAGCAAGCACCTAATGAAGCGGAATTCGTAACGCTAAAAGTTGAAAAAGGCGAAGTGGTAGGTGTTGATGGTGAAAACATGACACCGTACAACGCACTTGTGTACCTGAATGACAAAGGTGTGAAGCATGGTGTTGGACGTATCGACATCGTTGAAAACCGTCTGGTAGGGATGAAGTCTCGTGGTTGTTACGAAACTCCGGGAGGCACTATTATGATGGAAGCGCTTCGCGCAGTAGAGCAGCTTGTGCTAGATAAAACTGCATTTGAGTTCCGTGAAGAGCTTGGTGTAAAAGCTTCTCACCTAGTTTATGACGGTCGTTGGTTTACTCCGCTATGTAAGTCAATTTTGGCGGCATCAGAAGAGCTGGCTCAAGACGTGAATGGTGAAGTCGTGGTTAAGCTATACAAAGGCCAAGCGACAGTGACTCAGAAGCGTTCAGACAACAGCCTTTACTGTGAAGAGTTTGCAACCTTTGGTGAAGATGAAGTTTATGACCAAAGCCACGCTGAAGGCTTTATCCGCCTTTATTCGCTATCAAGCCGTATCCGTGCTCTGAATAGTCAGAAGAAATAATCACTAACGATTAGAAATCTAGAGCCCGCTTGGTTAACCAAGTGGGCTTTTTGCTTTTTTTGAGTGGTGTTAGGCTAACAAATAATGATTTGAATAAATATGTTGAAAAAGTGAATTAATACTTTATTTTTGTTCTCATTTGCCGTAACTTTGAACTATCAAACAATACTGAATCTAATTCAGAGTTAACGAAAGCAATTTTACTAACCAGCACGACTAGTGAGCACAGGTAATCAGGAGAAACGCGATGGCATTATGGGGCGGAAGATTTACCCAAGCAGCAGATACGAGATTCAAAGATTTTAACGACTCATTGCGCTTCGATTACCGATTAGCTGAACAAGATATCGTGGGTTCAATCGCTTGGTCAAAGGCTTTACTCTCTGTTGATGTTTTAACGGAACAAGAACAGCAAAAACTAGAGCTTGCTTTGAATGAGCTTAAGCTCGAAGTAATGGAAGACCCACATCAAATCCTGCGTTCTGATGCCGAAGATATCCACTCTTGGGTCGAGCAGCAGTTAATTGGCAAAGTGGGCGATCTTGGTAAAAAGCTTCACACTGGGCGTTCACGTAATGATCAGGTGGCAACCGACCTAAAACTCTGGTGTCGTCAACAAGGTCAGCAGTTATTGATGGCGCTTGATCGTCTTCAAGCACAAATGGTCTCTGTAGCGAAAGTGCATCAAGACACGGTTTTACCGGGCTATACCCACTTGCAGCGTGCTCAGCCGGTTACATTTGCCCATTGGTGTCTCGCCTATGTAGAAATGTTTGAGCGTGACTACTCACGTTTAGAAGATGCCATTACTCGTCTTGATACGTGTCCTTTAGGTTCTGGAGCCTTGGCGGGTACTGCGTATCCAATCGACCGTGAAAAAGTAGCCCATAACCTTGGCTTCCGTCGTGCGACTCGTAACTCGCTGGATTCAGTGTCAGATCGTGATCATGTGATGGAGCTGATGTCAGTGGCGTCAATCTCGATGTTGCATTTATCTCGTCTTGCTGAAGATATGATCTTCTACAATTCGGGTGAGTCCAACTTTATAGAGCTAGCTGATACAGTAACGTCGGGCTCTTCACTGATGCCGCAGAAGAAAAACCCAGATGCTCTTGAGCTTATCCGTGGTAAAACGGGGCGCGTTTATGGCTCACTCGCTGGCATGATGATGACAGTGAAGGCTTTGCCGCTTGCATATAACAAAGATATGCAAGAAGACAAAGAAGGCCTGTTTGATGCCCTAGATACTTGGAACGACTGTATGGAAATGGCAGCGTTATGTTTCGATGGTATCAAGGTCAACGGCGAGCGTACTCTAGAAGCGGCTAAGCAAGGCTATGCTAATGCTACTGAACTTGCAGATTACCTAGTCGCGAAAAAGATTCCGTTCCGCGAAGCACACCATATAGTGGGTGTAGCGGTTGTTGGTGCGATAGCTAAAGGTTGTGCACTAGAAGAACTTTCGATTGCTGAGCTAAAAGAGTTCTCGCCAGTGATTGAAGAGGATGTCTACGACATATTAACCATTGAGTCTTGCCTAGAGAAACGTAGTGCGCTTGGTGGCGTATCGCCAAAACAGGTTGCTTACGCAGTAGAACAGGCCGAAGGCCGACTGATTAAGCGCGACGCTTCAGCAGTGAATGTACGTCCGGCTCGTTTAACCGATATCGAATCATTAGAAGGTATGGTCGCTTATTGGGCGAACATGGGTGAAAACCTACCACGTTCACGTAGTGAGTTAGTGCGTGATATCGGTTCTTTTGCTGTAGCTGAACACAATGGTGAAATTACTGGCTGCGCCTCTTTGTATGTCTATGATTCAGGGTTAGCAGAAGTTCGCTCGCTAGGTGTTGAAGCGGGCTGGCAAGGTCAGGGGCAGGGTAGCGCAATTGTTCAGTATCTGGTTGAGAAAGCGCGTCAGATGGCGATTAAGAAAGTATTCGTTTTGACTCGTACTCCTGAGTTCTTTATGAAGCAATCCTTCTTGCCAACATCGAAGTCTTTGCTACCTGAGAAAGTGCTTAAAGATTGCGACCAGTGCCCAAGACAGCACGCATGTGATGAGGTGGCATTAGAAGTGAACCTCGCTGAGCAAGCAATAGCACGGGTTAACGTTGCCTAAGTAACTGATTCAGAAAGATCCAAATAAAAGATCAAAAAAGATCGAAGTTTTTGGGAACTATTAAGAAAAAGCCCGGTCTATTAAAGTACCACTGCTTTTTCTTAGAAGAATCTAAGAAGGCCCCAAACCATAATTGGTTTTGGGGCTTTTTTCTTTTTAGCGCATAGCAAATAGAGGCGAGCGAGTTAGGCGTCGTCTACTTATCTTCTTTTCCATTCCTTTTTCGCCAAGGCAAGATGACAAATCGCATCCAGAGATGAAGGAACAGCAAACCGTTGAAAGCAAAGCCTGCCATAATGAGCGCGATAGATTCGATGCTCTGAGGGTTGTCACGAAAAGCGAACCACCAGACGATCCAACATAACACGGATAAGACAGTGAGCTGATCCATGCAGCGTTGGCATCGGCCTATTTTCTTCCAGAACCAGTCACTATTTTTGCAGTATTTACATGTCATGATTGCGGTTAATTGGGTAACATACGAGGTCTTAGCATATCTCAATTAACCTCAAAGTGATAAACATGATCGAACGTCAACAAACCAAACAACGAATGAGCCGTATTGTAAAGCACAATGGAACTATCTACCTTTGTGGCCAAGTTTGCGCAGACGCAACTAAAGGCATTACTGAACAGACTCAAACAATGCTAGATAAGGTTGAAGAGTTACTGCTAGAAGCGGGCAGTGATAAAGAGCATATGCTTTCAGCGACTATCTACATCAAGGATATGAAAGATTTCCAAGAAATGAATGCTGTTTGGGATGCTTGGGTTCCGGAAGGTCATGCACCTGCTCGCGCATGTGTAACCGCAGATATGGCACGTGAAGCCTTATTGGTTGAAATCTCTGTGATTGCAGCAGAAAAGTAACCCAAGAACGACGAAAAAAACGAGCTATTTAGCTCGTTTTTTTGAAGACTTATCGCTTAGTTACTATTGAGCCAAGTAAGCATCTAGCTCTTCACTGCCACCAATGTGCTTACCACCGATAAAGACTTGCGGCACCGTTGTACGGCCAGAAATAGCGCGTAAACTTACTGTGGTCGCATCTTTACCTAGAATGATCTCTTCATATTGAAGGTCGTTGTCAATCAGCGCTTGTTTAGCTTTGACACAGAACGGACAGCCCGGCTTACTGAATACGGTAATCGATTCTTGTGTTTTGAATTCTGGTGCTACATGTTTAAGCATTGTGTCTGCATCAGACACTTTGAACGGGTCTCCCGGCTCGTTTGGTTCAATAAACATCTTCTCCACTACACCATTTTTCACTAGCATGCTGTAACGCCATGAGCGTTTGCCAAAGCCTAGGTCATTCTTGTCAACCAGCATACCCATACCGTCAGTAAACTCGCCATTACCATCTGGGATAAAGGTGATGTTTTCTGCTTCTTGGTCTGACTTCCAAGCATTCATTACGAAAGTATCGTTAACAGACATACAGATGATTTCATCAACGCCGTGGTCTTTAAAAACTGAGAACAACTCGTTGTAACGTGGCAGATGGCTAGATGAACAAGTCGGAGTGAAAGCGCCCGGTAAGCTGAATACAATCACGGTTTTATCTTTAAATAGCTCATCACTGGTGACGTTAACCCATGCGTCACCTTGACGAATAGGGAATGTAACTTGTGGTACGTTTTGACCTTCTTTAGATGCAAACATATTGGTTTCCTTAATAGCGGATTATTGTAATTTTATTATGGAGTCTTATCAGTGTAGTGACTGTGCTCTGTCTCGATGGGTGTATTATTGAAGAAATTCTTTGATAGCTCTAATCGTTTAATGTTATGGTTTTGATAGGTGATTTCTATCTTAATGGTGGGGAGTAGAGGTAATGAACATTCGTGATTTTGAGTATTTGGTCGCGCTTGCTGAGCACAAACATTTTCGTAAAGCAGCAGAAGCCTGCTTTGTCAGCCAGCCAACACTAAGTGGTCAAATTCGTAAATTGGAAGATGAACTAGGCACGGCACTTTTAGAGCGTAGTAGTCGCCGAGTACTGTTCACCGATGCGGGTTTACAGCTGGTTGATCAAGCTAAACGTATTCTGTCAGAAGTGAAAACCTTCAAGGATATGGCAAGCGGTCAAGCAGGTGAAATGGTTGGTCCTATGCAGATCGGCTTTATTCCGACCGTCGGCCCTTATCTACTGCCGAAAATCATTCCTATGCTTAAAGAAGCTTTCCCTGATCTAGAGCTGTTTTTGCATGAAGCGCAAACTCATCAACTGGTGCGCCAGTTAGAAGATGGTAAGTTAGATTGTTTGGTGTTGGCGTCGGTTGCGGAAACCGCGCAGTTCAAAGAGATTGAAGTTTACAACGAGCCACTGAGCATTGCAGTGCCTTGTGACCATGAATGGGCTAAGCTAGACCAAGTTGATATGCTCGAGCTCAATGGTAAAACAGTACTAGCGCTTGGCGATGGGCACTGTTTACGCGATCAAGCATTAGGCTTCTGTTTTGCTGCTGGCGCGCAAGACGATGAACGCTTTAAAGCGACTAGCTTAGAAACCCTGCGTAATATGGTGGCCGCAGGCGCGGGTATTACTTTGTTGCCAGAGTTGTCGTTACCGAAAGAAAAAGAGAAAGATGGGGTATGTTATGTCCCAGCTACCAATCCGGTCCCTTCACGCAGTATCGTCTTGGCATATCGACCAGGCTCTCCGCTAAGATCTCGCTTTGAACAGTTAGCTCAAGCTATTAAAACTCAGCTTGAAGACAACTGATAAGTTACAGGTAAAAAAAGAGGTTGATGTGAAAGCATCAACCTCTTTTCTTTTCGTGCTGTAATACGTTAGAACAGCTCCTCGCCGCCATCAGAAGTGTAGATACTGTCAGTAATCTCACTGGTGACGTACTCGGTAGGTTCAGTACCTTCTAAGAAGTATTCAAACATAGAGCTAGAGTCGAACTTATTGGTCAAGAGACCTGAGTCTCGATCAATTCGAACTCGTACGATATTTTGTGGAATCGTTTTGCTTTGCTGAGGAACACCCGCAAGTGCTGTACGCATAAAGTCGACCCAGGCTGGCTGGGCTGTTTTTGCCCCTGCTTCAGCGCCAGTAATCTGATCTTTGTCTAGATTACTGTTCGTTTTGGTTCGACCTAGCTTACGCGTGTGATCATCGAAACCGACCCAAGCGATAGCGACCATTCCTGGGCCATAACCGTTATACCAAGCATCTTTAGAGTCGTTAGTAGTACCGGTTTTACCACCAATGTCGCGACGTTGTAGCTTCTGAGCGCGCCAACCGGTACCGTTCCAACCTGTACCGTCACGCCAGTTACCGCCACCCCAGACATTGCTGTACATCATTTCGCGCATCAAGAATGCAGTTTGCTCTGAGATCACTTGTGGAGCATATTGAGGCTCTTCAGTGACTTCAGTTGTCACATCTTGCTCGGCAAATTCATTGTCACTCGTGATAGCTTGAGTACAGTCTTGATGACAGACGACTTTTGGTGATGCTTCGAATTCTAGGTCACCAAATGGGCCCTCTACTCGGCTGATATAGAAGGGTTCTACATAGTAACCACCATTCGCGAACACTGAGTAGCCTTGAGCCATTTTCATTGGTGTTAAGCTACCCGCACCAAGAGCAATGGTTTCTGAACGCGGCACTTGGTCTATATCGAAACCAAAGCGTGTTAAGTATTGGCGCGTTTCATCAAGGCCGACTTCACGTAACACGCGCACAGCCATCACGTTCTTCGATTGTGCTAAACCAATACGTAAGCGAGTAGGGCCAATGTAAGTTGGTGGCGAGTTCTTTGGTCGCCAAGCTGTACCTTGACTCTTATCCCATTGGTTAATCGGAGCGTCATTGATCAGGGTCGCAAGTGTTAGCCCCTTATCGATTGCAGCGGCATAAATAAAGGGTTTAATACTTGAACCAACTTGGCGTACCGACTGAGTGGCACGGTTAAACTTGTTATGAACAAAGTTAAAACCACCAACCAACGAGAGTACTGCGCCGTTTTCGGGGTTCATAGCAACAAATGCGGTGTTCGCATTCGGTACTTGGCTTAGGTGCCAAGCGATGCTTGGCTCTTGGCCTTCAACTGTGCTTTCAACTTCACGCACCCAAATTTGCTCACCTTCAGCTAAGACATCTTTGGCACTGCTTGGTGGTGGGCCTTGGCGATCATCAGTCAGGAATTTACGTGCCCACTTGATGCCATCCCACTCTAACGTGTTGATCCCTTGGTCCTTAACCCAAATGGTTGCTTGCTTGTTATCAACCGCAGTGACAACAGCAGGAACGAGCTGACCATAGGTTGGAACGTTATCGAGCGTCTTATCTATCTGCTGTTCATCAAGCGCAGGTTTACCTGGCTGCCAAAGAACCTTTTCTGCACCGCGATAGCCGTGACGCTCATCGTAAGCCAGCAAGTTGTTGATTGCTGATTTGTTTGCGGCTGCTTGAAGCTTTGAATCTACCGTGGTGTAGATGTTCATGCCTGAAGTGTAGGCTTCTTCCTGACCATAGCGAGCAACCATCCAAGCTCGCGCTAGCTCTGCAACGTATGGAGCACTTAACTCAATTTCTGCACCATGATAGCGAGCAACGATCTCTTCACCACGAGCCTCATCATACTCCGCCTGAGTTATGTATTTCTCGTCAAGCATACGCAGTAGCACGACATTACGACGGTTCGTCGCACGTTCGAGTGAGTAAATAGGGTTCATGGTTGAAGGCGCTTTTGGCATGCCGGCAAGCGTCGCGATTTCACTTAGTGTGAGGTTTTGAAGCTCTTTACCAAAATAGGTTTGCGCTGCGGCACCAAAGCCATAAGAGCGATAGCCTAAGAAGATCTTATTGACGTATAACTCCATGATCTCTTCTTTACTAAGAAGTTGTTCTATATGGATAGCAATAAAGATCTCTTTGATTTTTCGCATGATCTTCTTTTCATTGGAAAGGAAGAAGTTACGAGCTAGCTGCTGAGTAATGGTACTTGCACCTTGCTTGGCCGAGCCTGAAAGAGCAACCACTACGGCCGCACGAGTGATACCGATCGGGTCGATACCTGGGTGATCGTAAAAGCGGCTATCTTCTGTTGCAATTAGCGCCTCGATCAGATGCTGTGGAATATCGTCATAAGCAACGGGGATACGACGTTTCTCACCAAACTGGGAGATCAGTTTACCGTCTTGGCTAAACACCTGCATTGGAGTTTGCAGTTTTACGTCTTTCAATGTTGCTACGTCTGGTAGCTCTGGCTTCACATACAAGTAGAAGCCGAATATCGTACCGACCCCAAGAATTATGCAAATCAATGTGAATATAAGTAGTCGCTTTATGAACTTCACCGGAGATTCCCTGATTGATTGGGTTCACTAAATGTAAACCCTTGTACTTTAAGCTAAAAATCTAGCTCATTTTGTCTATGTGCTTATTTAACCATCAATTTAAGCAAATGAGCTAAGCAAAAAGTACGGAGCTAAGCTGCATGGGTAAATCATTAGTTACAGGCATTGAAATTGGACACCACAGTATTAAAGCGGTGGTTCTCAAGCCAAACAAGGGCACATTTGCTCTTGTCGACTATCGAGAATTGCCAATCGAAGCGGGCATTTTCTCTGATAACCATATGTCAAATTATCAGAAAATTGTAAAGAAACTCAAAGAACTAAGGAAGAGTTTGCCGCGATTTAGTACGAAAGTTGCATTGGCGATACCAGATAATGCGGTAATAAGTAAGGTATTACAGATAGATAGCGGGCTTAGCGACAATGAAATTGAGTATGCTATTTCTGACGCATTTTCCCATCAAACTCCGTTTTCAATTGATGAACTCTACTTAGATTATGTCCCGCTGACCGCGGATAGACAGTCATCGCAAACTCACTACCAAGTATACGCGACGAAAAAAGAGCTGGTTGACCCTAGAGTAGAAGTGTTCAAAAGCGCTGCCTTTCAACCCGTAGTGGTTGATTTACGTGCCCATGCTTTAGTGCATATTTGGCAGCTTGCTTCACGACAACAGGTTAAAGCCGACTGGCTTATGATTGATGTTGGTTTTGACCACGCTTCGTTGTGTATGGACCTTGCTGATAAAGCGCCTTTTTGCAAAAACATCGTTTTGGCAATCCATGAAAAAGAGGTGGATTCAAACCTTTTCTTAAGTCTGGCGCAAAGCCGTGGAGAGTTCACCGCTGAGTTACTAGATAAAATCCAACGCAATTTACAGCTTATTGCTTCAATGCACGGCAAGAGGGTTAAAGGGATTTGGCTGTCAGGTGTAGGGGCTACCATGCCTGCTCTTGCGAATGAAATCAGCACGCGCTTTGCCATTGAGTGTGAGCTTCTCAATCCACTGACTCTTTTTGCAACAACGAGCCAACAGCCGTCCGAAAATCTGTTGACCAATGGGCATAGGTTCGCATCGGCGGCTGGGATTGCTCTATGCGCGCTCACTTGGTTGGAGAGTCGTCATGCTGCATAGCATCAATTTGCTGCCGTGGCGTGAAGAGCTGCGAGATTATCGCCACAAGCGTTTTGGACTGCTGATGATGGTTACGTTAATCATTGCTGTAGTTATCCAGTGGGGCATCGGCATACACATAGAGCAGCAACAGGATCGGCAATCTGAACGTAATGAATATCTTGTGCGTTATGGCACACAATTGGACCAACAGCTTAACCAGCTGAAAATCGTTGAACAAGAACATCAAGCCCTCTTGACCCGATTGTCGGTTATTGAGGGGTTGCAGAAAGAGCGCAATAAAACCACAGACTTTATGAATTTATTGCCCGAGCTGATCCCGCCTGGTGTTTACATCGACAAGTTAAAGATGAATGGTCTACAGGTTGAGCTCGCTGGGATCAGCGATTCAACTTCTCATCTTGCCACCATGCTAGATAACCTAGAAAAATCACCCGCTGTAACTAACGTTGAGATGCATTCCATTGTTCATGGTACTGCTCGATTTGCCAGTAAGTACCAATCATATCGCGTCTCTTTTTCTCTTTTAGGAGGTCAGAGTGAATCGCTTAAACCTTGATATTGAAGAGATAGGCGAGTGGCCACTTACTTATCAACTAGTCGTGATAGCGGTGTTGATGGCGATGTTACAGGCAGGCGGTTATTGGCTTTTGGTTCAGCCTGAGCTTGAACAACTCGATGTTCTTAAACAGCACGAGCAGCAGCACAAAACCTCAATAGCATTGAAAACGAAAAAAGTGGTGTTGTTACCTAGAATGAAGGCTCAGCTTGATGAACTGTCACAGCGCTATGACTATCTATCGCGCCAATTACCCGCGCAAAAAGAGCTCGCTTCTATGTTGGCGTCAGTTAATCAGGTCGGCTTACAAAACTCCCTGACCTTTACTCGAATTGATTGGGGACAAAAGCACGATCAAACGTTTCTGTACAAGCTTCCACTTAACATTGAATTGACCGGTGACTATCACGATATCGGTGACTTTTCTGCGGCGATTGCCTCGCTAGCGCGAATTATAAATTTTGATGATGTCTATTGGCATCGTGTCAGTTTAGAAAGCAGCACGCTGCATTTTCGCGCTCGAGCCTACACCTATCAGCTTAAAAGTGAGGTCAAAGATGAAAATTAATCGGCTATTGCCTTTGATTGCTTTGGTTTCTGGCTGCAAGGCAAATCAAGCTCCGCTTGAGGAATACCTAGCACAACTTAAGCGTGATGCTGAAGTGGACGTGTATGAACTTGCCCCGCTCATTGATGTTCAAAGCCCCATATATACTGCCCACCAAGTTAGGCAGCCATTCGAACTACCTCAAGCGGCCTTGTCTATAAATCAGCAGGCGTTAACAAAAGATTGTTGGCAACCAAAACGCAACACGAGTCAGTTGGCGACCTTTCCGTTAAGCCAATTACAACTAAAAGGTGTGATGAGCCGAGGTGGAAGAAAATCAGCACTTATTGAGGCTCCAACTGGCCGCTTAGTACAGGTTAACTCGGGCAGTAATCTGGGGCTGAATCATGGCAAAGTCACCAAGGTCGCGGATGACTATTTATTTGTGCAAGAAGCCATAGCAGACGGCCTCGGATGCTGGCAGTTACGTGAAACCAAATTAGCGCTTAAGTAGAGAACGGATAGAGATGAATAGGATAAAAGGTATGCTGGCTTTTGCTAGAGGCTGTTTGCAATGGTGCAGCTTGTTTGTGGTCCTCTTCCATAGTGTTGTTTATGCCCAAGAGCAAAATGACAATCTGCTGCAAGGCTTGGATTTCAAACTCGATGAGCAGCGCAACGCGCAAATTGTCCTAACCTTGTCCGACTCACGTGCTGTGGTTGATATACAAAAAGTGGCGCAGGGGTTAAGCATTACCCTGCCTCAAACTCAAGTGACGGAAGCGTTAATCAAGATATTTGACGTGATCGAGTTTGGTACTGTAGTGCGTGACATTGAAGTTTTTCGCCATCCTGACAAGGTCGAGCTGATAGCGGCAATTGATGGGGACTTTCGTTATCACGATCAACTTGAAGGGACGCGATTGCAAGTCACCGTGGCGAGTAGTAGCGATGGTCAGCAGGTAGACAAGACGAACCTTCTCGATAAACCAAGTAAGAAATTATCACTTAACTTTCAAGATATTCCGGTTAGAAATGTGTTGCAACTGATCGCCGATTACAATGATTTCAACTTGGTTGTTTCCGATTCAGTGACGGGCAATCTGACCTTACACCTTGAAGAGGTATCATGGCAGAAGGTGCTCGACATCATCTTGCAGGTCAAAGGGTTAGATAAACGTGTTGAAGGAAGCATTGTTTTGGTCGCGCCAAAAGCGGAACTGGATGCTCGTGAGCAGCAGATGCTGGAGAAAGCGCGTTTACAAGAACAGTTAGGGAAACTGTCGTCGGATATTATCCAAGTTAAGTTTGCCAAGGCGGCCGATATTGCTGACTTAATCGATGGTGGTGAGTTTAGTATGCTCTCCCCTCGGGGTTCTTTGAGTGTGGACGGGCGCACCAACGCCCTATTGATTCGAGATTTAGAGCAAAATGTCGATGTTATTCGTTCTATTGTCGAATCACTCGATATCCCCGTTAAGCAGGTGCAAATCGAGGCGAGAATTGTCACGGTTCATGAAGGCAACTTGGATGAGCTTGGGGTACGTTGGGGATTTAGTAACACCAATGGCAGCACTTCTATTGGCGCCAGCGTAGAAGATAACGTATTCGATGTGGTGCCAATCGATGACATGCTTAATGTGAATCTTGGCGCAACTTCTGCCAATGCTTCGACCATCGCATTTCAAGTCGCCAAGCTTGGTTCCGATATGTTGCTTGACCTTGAGTTATCGGCATTACAAAGAGAGTCGAAAGCAGAAGTCATCTGAAGCCCGCGTTTGATCACCACCAATAAAAAGCCAGCCTATATTGAGCAGGGCAGCGAGATCCCTTATCTAGAGTCATCTTCAAGCGGGGCAACCAGCGTCTCGTTTAAGAAGGCAGTGCTCAGTTTAAAAGTCACGCCGCAGATCACCCCAGATAATCGGCTAATTCTGGATTTGAGCGTGACCCAAGATAGGCCAGGTGATGTGGTGAAAACCGGTACCGGGGAAGCGGTGGCGATTAACACCCAAAGAATCGGTACCCAAGTGCTGGTGGAGAATGGAGAAACCGTGGTACTCGGGGGCATCTTTCAACATAGCGTGACAGATGCGGTCGACAAGGTGCCTTTCTTTGGTGATTTGCCTCTGCTAGGGGCGCTATTTCGTCGTTCTTACCAACAAATGGGCAAAAGCGAACTGTTAATTTTCGTCACCCCAAGGGTAGTGATTGAGTAAGATTTTGGTTAGGGACGAAAATAAATTTGCATTAATGGCACCTTATCTAGATAATTTCGGGTCTTATCACGAATTATCTGTGAGGAATCGGTGCCACAAGCATCTCCATCGCTAGTATCACACTGGCTTTTCTTGTGGCGATGTCATTGAATTAACGTTGTAAATTACTGCTAAACATGGCTGAGAAACGCAATATTTTCCTTGTTGGCCCTATGGGTGCCGGCAAAAGCACAATTGGTAGACACCTAGCTCAACAGCTTCATATGGAGTTTGTTGATTCTGATACCGTTATTGAAGAACGTACTGGCGCAGATATCGCTTGGGTATTTGACGTAGAAGGTGAAGAAGGCTTCCGCGATCGCGAGGAAAAAGTGATTAACGACCTAACGGAAGAGCAAGGTATCGTACTTGCGACCGGTGGTGGTTCAATCAAGAGCAAAGAAAACCGCAATCGTCTTTCTGCACGCGGTATTGTTGTTTACCTTGAAACAACGATTGAAAAGCAGCTTGCGCGCACTAACCGCGACAAGAAGCGACCATTATTACAGACTGATAATCCACGTGACGTGCTTGAATCGCTAGCTGGCGAGCGCAACCCACTTTACGAAGAAATTGCGGATTACACAGTACGTACAGACGATCAAAGTGCAAAAGTGGTAGCCAACCAGATCGTAAAAATGCTAGAAGAACGTTAAGACTTTTTTTAGCAACTGGAGAATACCCATGGAACGGATTACGGTCAGCTTAGATGAGCGTAGCTATCCAATCTCAATTGGTGCCGGATTATTTAATGATCCGGCCCACCTTTCTTTCTTATCGGCAAAACAAAAAGTGGTGGTGATTTCTAATGTCACTGTAGCACCACTGTATGCGGATAAAATCCTCTCTCTTATCGAGCAACAAGGCTGTGAAGCGACAGTTCTTGAGCTGCCTGATGGCGAACAGTACAAATCATTAGACACCTTTAATACCATCATGAGCTTCCTACTCGAAGGTAGTTACGCCCGTGATGTAGTGGTGGTTGCGCTCGGTGGTGGTGTGATTGGTGATTTAGTGGGTTTCGCTGCGGCCTGTTACCAGCGCGGTGTCGACTTTATCCAGATCCCGACGACGCTATTGTCTCAAGTCGACTCATCTGTGGGTGGTAAAACGGCGGTTAACCACAAACTCGGCAAGAACATGATTGGTGCCTTCTACCAACCTAAAGCAGTGGTTATCGATACTGATTGTCTAAAAACCTTACCGCAAAGAGAGTTTGCTGCCGGTATTTCTGAAGTCATCAAGTACGGCATCATCTACGATCAAGACTTCTTTGTCTGGTTAGAAGAAAACCTCGATAAGCTGTATCAACTTGATGAGCAAGCTCTCACCTACGCTATTGCTCGCTGCTGTGAGATTAAAGCTGAAGTGGTTGCTCAGGACGAAAAAGAGTCAGGAATTCGCGCGTTGCTGAACCTAGGTCATACATTTGGTCATGCGATCGAAGCTGAGTTAGGTTATGGTAATTGGCTACATGGTGAAGCTGTTTCGGCAGGCACAGTGATGGCTGCAAAAACCGCTCAACTTCAAGGCCTTATCAATGAGCAGCAAGTTGAGCGAATTATCTCTATACTGAAAAGAGCCCAGCTACCAGTACATACTCCAGAAACGATGTCATTTGCTGATTTCATGAAGCATATGATGCGTGATAAGAAAGTACTCTCTGGTGAGCTTCGCCTTGTACTCCCTACCAGTATAGGGACTGCTGAAGTAGTTAAAGGTGTACCAGAATCGATCATTGAACAAGCTATCGACTTCGCGCGCACTGTTTAAATCTTTTTGTTTTGTAGTACCAATCTGACCTTTGCCCTCACGAGGTTAAAGCGTTGGCTTGGTATTACTCGTATTTTCATTGGGATAACGTAATGAGCTTGGCGCATGATCCACGTGTGTTGGAGTTAGATTCACAAACAGAACTGCTAGAACGCTTGCAACTGTTGACTAATTTTGGCTCGAATTTGGTCACACTTGGTGGTGCATCAGGTGCGGGTAAGACTTGGCTGGCACAATATTATCTAGAAGCTTGGGCGCAAGATAAAAACCAGTCGTTATTGATGTGTTACCCTAACCAAGATGAATCTCAACGTCGCTCAACTATCCTCACTCAACTTATTTCCGAACCTCTTTTTAATCCAGCTGATTCTCTCGTCGAATCTTTCACACGCATCATGCAGGGCGAGACCTGTGATGTCGTGATTGCGATCGATGATGCGCACTTACTGACTGAATCCTTTGTTTCTGAACTGTGGATGTTGGTACTTGAAGCTCAGGTTAACCCAGGTTGGACGGTGAATGTGTTGTTGTTCGCTCAATCGAACAGTCTAGATGCATTGCTGACTCGTTTGGGTTATGGTCAAGAACACAAGCCAATTGATCTTGAAATTGAACCACTTAGTCAAGAAGAAGCGGATCGATTCTTTGAACAATTGGTGATTCGGTTTGTCGAAGATGACATGGAAAAGCGCGTTCGAAACGCGTATCGAACAGTTGCTCGTCGTCCTGGCGAAATCATGGCTTTAGGGGATCAAAAAGTGGAAAAAAGGATCATTATCCGCTCAATTGTGGGTTCACCAATCAATATTGCACTGTTGGTTATCACGCTACTGGTGTTAATCGGAGGCGGTTACTGGTGGATGATGTCGCAGCCGTCGCCAGATGACAAAGCTCAGCAAATCACTGAATCTATCGAACAGACGGCAATACCAACACTATCGGAAGAGAGCGCTGGCGAAGAAAGTACCGCTGCGACAATTGAACCTGAACCCGTGGTTGATCCAACCATGGCGAATGCTGAAGATGACTCGCTCTCGCTACCACCAGATGTGACTGAGCAAATATCGAGTGTTGGCAATACCGATGAGGATCATCAGCGCGTAGTGATTACCTCTGATGTGGTTGATGCTCTGATGGAAGGCAAACCTGAGCAGGCGGATACTAGCAAAATCGAACAAGTTGTCGAGCAATCGAAAACTGAGCAGGTTACCGAGCCTCAAGCGGCAGTGACTTCAGATTCCGAAGCCGTAGCACAAAGCCCGGCTGAAGAGGAAGCGGCGCCAAGTCCTAACGTGATCAAGTTCTCTTTTACTAAAGATGAGCTGAAAAGCTTTTCTCCACGTAGTTACACTCTCCAGCTAGCGGCAGTGAACTCACTTGAGGAAGTGCAGAATTTTATTGATCGTCATCAGCTCGCTAATCAGGTATTTATCTATCCAACTCAGCGTAACGGGGTAGATTGGTACATAGTGACGTACCAAAACTATCCAACCATTCAAGTGGCGCGTGATGCGGTACAAGGGCTATCTACTGAGCTGCAAAACTTGGAGCCTTGGGCTAAGTCTCTTAGCCAAGTGCAACGAGAGATTGACCGCGGCAATCAAGATAATTAGAAACTGGGTGTAATCCTGAAAATTGTCTGAGATTAATTACAAAATATGTTACATTCCGCAGCCTTAATTTGTGGTTGATAGATAGAGCAGTAGATGAAGAAGCAGCGAGCCTTCCTGAAATGGGCAGGTGGAAAATACGGACTTGTCGAAGATATTCAGCGTCACTTGCCAGAAGCTCGTAAGCTGGTAGAACCGTTCGTAGGTGCTGGGTCTGTCTTTCTTAATACTGATTATGATCAGTATTTGCTCGCCGACATCAACCCAGATCTGATTAACCTGTACAACCTTCTTAAAGAAAATCCGCAAGAGTACATTACTGAGGCGAAGCGTTGGTTCTGCCCTGAGAATAATCGCAAAGAGGCTTATCTCGATATTCGCAGCCAATTCAATGCCACAGATGATGTGATGTATCGCTCTTTAGCATTCCTATACATGAACCGCTTTGGCTTTAATGGTTTATGCCGTTACAACAAAAAAGGCGGCTTTAACGTCCCGTTTGGTTCATATAAAAAGCCTTACTTCCCGGAAGCCGAATTAGAGTTTTTTGCTGAGAAAGCGAAGAAAGCGACATTTGTCTGTGAAGGCTACCACGAGACATTTAAGCGCGCGCGCAAAGGCAGTGTTGTCTACTGTGATCCGCCGTATGCGCCGCTCTCGACGACAGCCAATTTCACCTCGTATGCAGGTAATGGTTTCACTCTTGATGACCAAGCTGCTTTGGCCGACGTGGCTGAGAGAGCAGCGGTTGAGCGTGGAATTCCAGTGCTGATTTCTAACCACGATACCACTTTGACCCGTCGCCTTTATCATGGCGCTGAGCTCAATGTCGTCAAGGTGAAACGTACTATTAGCCGCAACGGTGCAGGGCGTAACAAAGTTGATGAACTTCTTGCGCTATTTAAACCTGTTGAAAGCAAATAATCACATTTCATCACACTTCTCTATCATCTCACCTCTAGCTTAGGTAGAATTGCGCGCAAAGTTTCTTCAGTGTGCAATGATGCCCAATCAATACTAGAGGTCAGGTATGAAAGATTTCCTTATCGCTCCATCAATTCTGTCTGCGGATATGGCTCGCTTAGGCGAAGACGTAGAAAAAGTACTCGCAGCAGGGGCAGATGTGGTTCATTTTGATGTGATGGATAATCACTACGTACCTAACCTAACCTTTGGTGCGCCTATCTGTCAGGCACTACGTGACTACGGTATTACTGCACCAATCGATGTACACCTAATGGTGAAGCCAGTGGATCGCATTATTCCGGACTTCGCTAAAGCAGGGGCGTCTATGATCACTTTCCATATTGAAGCCTCTGAGCACGTTGATCGCACACTGCAGCTTATCAAAGAGCATGGCTGTAAAGCGGGTGTGGTACTCAACCCAGCAACCCCACTGTCTCACCTTGAGTACATCATTGATAAAGTCGACATGATTCTTCTGATGTCAGTAAACCCTGGCTTTGGTGGTCAATCCTTCATTCCAAAAACACTCGATAAGCTACGCGCAGTACGCAAAATGATTGATGAATCTGGTCGCGATATTCGCTTAGAAATTGATGGTGGTGTGAAGGTTGAAAACATCAAAGAGATCGCAGAAGCGGGCGCGGATATGTTCGTCGCAGGTTCGGCTATCTTCAACCAGCCAGACTACAAGCAAGTGATCGATGAAATGCGCGCAGAGCTGGCTAAGGTTAACTAATTCAATGAGTAACATTAAGTTAATCGCATTCGATTTAGACGGGACGCTACTTGATAGCGTGCCTGATTTGGCGGTTGCTGCTGACCAAGCGGTACAAGCATTAGGCTACCCAGCGGTGACAGAAGAGCAAGTGCGTGACTACGTAGGTAACGGCGCTGATGTTCTTATTGGTCGTTCACTGAGCCGCAGCCTAACGGTCTCACCAGATTTAGATCCAGAACTGCATGCTAAAGCGCGCGTTCTGTTTGATGACTACTACGAGCAAAGCGGACACAAGCTCAGCCACCTCTACCCAGCGGTAAAGGAAACCTTGGCAGAGCTGTACGAAGCGGGCTTTACCATGGCGCTAGTGACCAATAAGCCATCGAAGTTTGTCCCTGAGGTTCTGGCGAAGCACGGCATTGATAAGTACTTTGTTGATGTGATTGGTGGCGATACGTTCCCAGAGAAAAAACCTAACCCAATGGCACTAAATTGGCTGCTTGAGAAACATGGCTGTCAGCCACAAGAAATGTTGATGGTAGGTGATTCAAGTAACGATATCAAAGCGGCGAAAAACGCAGGCTGTCATTCGTTTGGTTTGACCTATGGCTACAACCACGGTGAGCCTATTTCTGTCTCTCAACCGGATTATGTCGCAGATACCATCGCAGATTTAGCAGAACTCTTAACGGTTTCAGCTTAATAGCGACAAAAGATCTTTTAAAATACTCGTTAATGAGTACACTGAGTAAACCGTGTGGATAGAAACCACGCGGTTTTTTCATTATTTAGCATAAGAAGTCAAAGGAATTATTCCCATGAGCAAACCCATCGTATTGAGTGGTGTTCAACCATCAGGTGAACTAAGTATCGGTAACTACTTGGGTGCTCTACGTCAATGGCAGCAGATGCAAGATGATTACGATTGCCAATACTGTGTTGTCGACCTTCACGCAATTACGGTTCGCCAAGATCCGAAAGCGTTGCACGAAGCGACTCTAGACGCACTAGCAATCTGTCTTGCAGTTGGTGTTGATCCGCAAAAGAGCACGCTATTTGTTCAGTCACATGTACCAGAGCATGCTCAACTTGGTTGGCTTCTTAACTGTTACACCCAGATGGGTGAACTGGGCCGAATGACCCAGTTTAAAGACAAGTCTGCACGTTATTCGAAAGACTCATCTAGCCAATTTGGTGATGTGAATGTTGGCTTGTTCGACTACCCAGTCTTGATGGCAGCAGATATTCTTCTCTACGGTGCGCATCAAGTGCCTGTCGGTAGTGATCAGAAGCAGCACCTTGAACTAGCGCGTGATATCGCTAACCGTTTCAACAACATCTACTCGCCAGAGCAGCCAATCTTCCAAGTGCCAGAGCCGTACATTCCAACAGTGAATGCGCGTGTGATGAGCCTGCAAGATGCAACTAAGAAGATGTCTAAGTCGGATGATAACCGTAAGAACGTGATCACTCTGCTTGAAGAGCCTAAGTCAATCATCAAGAAGATTAACAAAGCTCAGACAGATGCAGAAACGCCACCGCGTATTGCTCATGACTGGGACAACAAAGCCGGTATTTCAAACCTAATGGGTCTCTACTCGGCAGCAACAGGTATGAGCTTTGAAGAGATCGAAGCTAAGTACCAAGGTGTAGAGATGTACGGTCCATTTAAGAAAGATGTCGGTGAAGCACTCGTTGCAATGCTTGAGCCTATTCAAGCGGAATACCACCGTATCCGCGCTGACCGTGCTTATATGGATCAGGTGATGAAGCAAGGTGCTGAGAAAGCCTCTGCACGCGCAGCAGAAACGCTGAAGAAAGCATACGAAGCAGTAGGTTTCGTTGCACGCCCGTAGGGCAGAGCGGACAGCGAGATGCTAGAACGTTTCACTCCGAGAATCGAGAACGGGCTTTGCCCTTCGAGATAGAAACGTTGGTAGTTTTTGTTAAGACTTAGATGTTTACGCTGAAAGAGAAAGGGTTGACACATTGTGCCAACCCTTTAATTTTTTCTCGCTTCTCGCTTCTCGCTTCTCGCTTCTCGCTTCTCGCTTCTCGCTTCTCGCTTCTCGCTTCTCGCTTCTCGCTACTGCGCCCCTTCAAAGCCCATTTGGCGCCAAGCTTCAAAAGCAATAATGGCGACAGCATTAGAAAGGTTGAGGCTGCGTGCGTCTGGCATCATTGGAATACGAATACGCTGCTCCATTGGCATGCTGTCGATGAGTTCAGCAGGCAAGCCGCGGGTTTCTGGGCCGAACAGCAGTACGTCACCTTTCTGGAAGTTGGCATCGACGTGATGGCCTGTTGTTTTGGTTGTACAGGCAAAAATTCGGTACTCACCACGTTCTTTCTCCAGATACTCAACAAAAGCTTGGTAGTCTTTATGGCGAGTGACGCGAGCTAGGTCGTGGTAATCCAATCCCGCTCGACGAACTTTCTTCTCTTCAAGATCAAAACCAAGCGGCTCGATAAGGTGAAGGTTGGCACCACAGTTGGCACATAAACGAATAATGTTACCAGTATTCGGGGCAATTTCTGGTTCGTAGAGGGCGATATCAAACATGACTAACTCTTAACGCTGATTGTTCAAAGGCTAGAAAGTATAAGGCGACTCTTGAAAGCCGCCAAGTCTGACGTTGTTAGTTTCGTATTGTGCTTTGAGGCGACTAGGCCAAAGCTGCTGCGTAGTTATCGCTCACGGCATCCCAGTTTACGACATTCCACCAAGCCTCAATGTAGTCAGGGCGGCGGTTTTGGTAGCTGATGTAGTAGGCGTGCTCCCAAACATCGAGCGCCAAAATAGGCTCACCTTGAGCTCCTGCCACGTCCATTAGTGGGTTGTCTTGATTGCTGGTTGACGTAATGACAAGTTGTCCGTCTTTGACGATCAGCCAAGCAAAACCAGAGCCGAAAGTATTAATCGCTGCATCTGTAAATTGCTGTTGGAATGCTTCAAAGCTACCAAAGGTAGACACAATATCCTCGCCGAGTTTTCCTTGAGGAACACCGCCACCATTTGGTTTCATACAGTTCCAGTAGAGGATGTGATTATAGTAACCACCACCATTATTGCGCACCGCAGGTGGCTGCTGAGAAATGTTGGCAAAGATATCTTTGAGTGTGGTGGACTCTAACTCGGTACCAGAAACTGCAGCGATAAATTTATCAAAATAGGTGCGATGGTGCTTGCTGTAATGCACTTCCATCGTCTTTGCGTCGATGTATGGCTCAAGTGAGTCGTAAGCGTAAGGAAGTTCAGGGAAAGTGTGAGACATGGTAAATCCTCCATAATTGAAGGATTTACTTTAAATGATAATGAGATCTATTATCAACTGTCTCTTTTGTAGGGTTATTGCTCCGCACCGAGTGGAAGAGTGATTTCGACTCTTAACCCGCCGAGTTTACTCCGCTTCGCTTCGATGGTTCCGCTATGCTGGCGTATTGCACTTTCCGTGATGGTCAGGCCTAAACCTGTTCCGCCACTGTGTCTATCGCGCGCTGTTGAGACGCGATAAAACGGTCTGAATATCGCATCGAGTTCCTGCTCCGGTACACCTTCACCGTTGTCATCAACCGCAATCATGATTTGTTGGCTAGATTCAGTGAAAGTGACTTCGATGCGGTCTTTACCATAATAGATAGCATTGCGAACAATGTTGTCTAATGCGCTCATCAATAGTTTTGGATTACCTGAAATAATACGTTCAGGAATATCATTGAAGGAGAGGGTTTTAGCCATTTGTTCTGCTTCAAACTGAGCATCCGAGAGGATGGCTTCCCATAAACTCGCCATCGGCTGAGGTTCTCGGGTTAGATGGCTATCAACCTGCATACGAGACAACTCAAGTAGCTCGCCAATCATCTGCTCCAAGCGCTGGGCTTCGGTATCAATACGAACCAGTTCAGGGCTCTCACCTTGTTTTCGAGTCGCGAGGGCATTTGCCATCCGCAGTCGAGTCAGTGGAGAGCGCAGCTCATGGGAAATATCTGATAATAAGCGTTGTTGGCCTGAGATCATTTGATTAACCGCTTCCACCATCTGGTTAAAGCTTGTCCCCGCTTGGCGGAATTCACTGGTGCCTTTTTCAAGAGCAGGGTCAACCACAAATTCCCCTTTGGCGACACGTTTGGCTGCACGTTCCAGTTTACGTGCTGGTTGGCTGAGTGCCCATGCAAGCCACAGTAGCAGAGGAGTGCTGACCAGCATTACTGCAAACAATAACTGGAATGGTCTATCAAACATGCGCAGTAAGAATGGCGGTGGTTGATTCCATTTCACACCGATGTAGAGCAGTAAGTCTTGCTTGGCTAATGTGACAGGCAGTGGACCGGCAAGCATGTAGTGACCATAAAGTTTTTGCTTGGGTTCGCTATCGACTTCGACGCTAGTGATAAAGTTTTGAAGCGCGCGATACTTAAAGTCTTTGTGGTTTTGGGTTGTGAGCAAGTTGCCTTCTAGGTCAGTAACAAAGAAGCGCGGACGAGGATCTCGTGAAGAGCGTTTTCCCCCTTCGAGCTTAAACAGAATGCGGGCAAGGTTGGTATCTTTGGCATAGCGCTTCTCGATATTCTGCTTCAGCTCGATCATGCGATCGTAGTGCTCAACTGGAATATCTCGCGCTTTGCGTGGATCGAGATGTGGCAGTGACAGTACCGCCATCAGCACCAAAAACATGGTAAACCAGAATATGGCGAAGATACGCCCATACAAGCTAGTGATCTTAGGTAGGCGCATTAGTCCTCCTCAACCAGTAAGTAGCCGCGTCCACGTAAGGTTTTGATGCGTGATTTGCCATCTTCTCGTTCTGGCAGTTTTTTCCGCAGGTTGGAGACGTGCATATCGATAGCACGATCGAAAGCGGCGAGACGTTTTCCAAGAACATCCAAACTCAACGCTTCTTTGGTTAGGGTTTGCCCAGGATTTTGGATAAAGTGGCTTAACAGAGCGAATTCTGTGGTAGTGAGTTCCATTTGCTCTCCCTGACAGTAAGCTTCCTGTTTACCGGGATACACTTGGATGTCTTGATATTCAATGCAGTCAGAGTTTTTCGAGCTTTTGCTTGCACTATTGCTTTGCGTACGACGTAGGATTGCGCGAATGCGAGCCAGCAGTTCTCTGTCGCTAAAGGGTTTTGGCAGATAATCATCCGCGCCCAGCTCTAAGCCAATGACTCGGTCTATCTCTTCGCCTTTAGCCGTCAGCATTAACACTGGTGTTTCCCAGTTTTCTCGCAGTCTTTTGAGGGTTTCCATTCCGTTGAGCTTAGGCATCATGACATCGAGTAAGATAAGGTCAATCTTGTCATTGAGTAGTGCCAGTCCTTCTTCGCCATTATTTGCTTCAGACACATCAAAGCCTTCAAAGGATAGGACTTCTTTAAGTAAGCTGGTTAGCTCGGTATCGTCGTCAATCAATAAGATATTTGGCATAACAAGGTCTCTACATAAGTTGGATATCTATATATTACTGTTAAATGACCAATTGATTTAGGGTCATTATCGCTCTTTACGATTCTTTACTCTCTCAATACGTTGCTTTACGCAGCAAGTCGTATTCTACACTCAAGCGCTGTGAGAACAGCTCAATCCAATAGACAAAGTGAAAGGTACGATTATGAAAATGACAAAGAAACTAGTAGTAGCGGCAGTTGTTCTTCCTCTAGCACTTGGCACAGCGAGTGCGTTCGCTTTCGGTGGCAAAGATGGTAAGAAAGGTGGTCACGGCGAGTGTGGTGGTGGCTTTGACCGCGGAATCATGCGTCAACTTGACTTAACTGATGCGCAAAAAGACCAGATGAAAGAGATGCGTGAGGCAAGCAAACAGGAAATGAAAGCGGCCTTTAAAGAGAACTTTGAAGCGCGCCATGCAGAGATGCAAGCACAAAAAGAGAAAGTTCAGGCATTGGTTCTAGCGGATAACTTTGACCAAGCGGCGGCAAACGAGCTTGCTAAGTCAATGGTTGAAAAGCAAACGGAACGTAAAGTGAAAATGCTAGAGAAACAGCATCAGATGTTGAGCATTTTAACTCCTGAGCAGAAAACAAAATTTGTTGAGCTGCAACAAGAGCGTTCAGCAAAATGCCAAGAGAAAATGCAAGAGCGTTTTACTCGCTAGAGATAGTATTGAATTAAGGCGGCTTGATAGCCGCCTTTTTTATGCCATTTTTATTCAACAATTGTAAGGTTATACTTAGAAGATGTTTGTTTAATAATCAAAGCACTATGAAACAAGAATATGCTCGTTTAGTCACCATGGCCGCATGGACAGCTACCATTGTAGCGACGCTGCTATTGGTGGTTAAAGTAGGGGCTTGGTGGGTGACTGGTTCAGTCAGCTTACTTGCCTCTTTGATTGACTCAATGCTCGATATCGCGGCATCTCTGGTTAATCTCGTTGTGGTGCGTTACTCCCTTCAGCCTGCTGACCGAGAGCATACCTTTGGCCACGGTAAAGCCGAATCACTAGCAGCGTTGGCACAGGCGATGTTTATTTCTGGCTCCGCTGTATTCCTGATCTTAAATGGTATTGAGCGCTTCTTTAGACCACACGAGTTACAGTCCCCTGAATACGGTGTTTACGTCAGCTTGTTTGCCATCTTAGTCACCTTTGCCTTGGTTCGTTTCCAAAAACATGTCGTGAAGAAAACGGGTAGCCAAGCCATAGCTGCAGATTCTCTGCACTATCAATCTGACCTTTATATGAATGCCGCCATTATGCTCGCGCTAGGTTTGAGCTGGTTTGGGATTACCCAAGCAGACTCAGTTTTTGCCGTCGCAATTGGTGTCTACATCCTCTATAGCGCATTCAAAATGGTGCAAGAGGCGATTCAAACCTTACTCGATCGCAAACTGCCCGACGAAGAGCTGAAAGCAATCCGAGAATGTTGCGTGAAAGTGGAAGGGGTGCTCGGGGTTCATCAACTAAGAACCAGAATGTCAGGGCCAACTCGATTTATTCAGTTGCACTTAGAGTTGGAAGACAATATCCGATTAATTGAAGCGCATCGAATCTCTGACGAAGTGGAAGATAAACTGCTTGAGCTCTATCCACATTCAGATGTACTGATCCATCAAGATCCTTATTCTGTGGTGTTAGGGGCAGAAAAAGGACAGAAGTCGCAAGATTGGTAACGCAAAAGTGCCACTTATTGGCTATCTTTTCAGCGATGCTAGTTTTAACTGTGATCCTGATATGTATCAATGATGTCAATGAGCAAAGCTGTAATACTCTTACATAAGTAGAAAAGTTACATAATTTGACGCAAATAAATGTAGTAATCCTAATTAGGAAAGGTAACATATTGCGCAGTTAAAGGAATTAAGTTGGTGGCTTATTGAAAGCGGCTAACGTAAAAATTGAAATAAGATTCCCAAAAATCGAGGGTGAGCATGATTAAGAAGATCGGTGTCTTGACGAGTGGCGGTGACGCACCAGGTATGAACGCGGCAGTTCGCGGCGTGGTTCGCACGGCGTTATCTGAAGGACTAGAAGTTTACGGTGTATTCGATGGTTACTTAGGTCTTTACGAAGATCGTATCGAAAAGCTAGATCGTTCAAGCGTTTCTGATGTAATCAACAAAGGCGGCACGTTCCTAGGCTCTGCGCGTTTCCCTGAGTTCAAAGAAGTGGAAGTGCGTCAAAAAGCGATCGAAAACCTGCAGAAGCATGGTATCGAAGCTTTAGTCGTTGTTGGTGGTGACGGCTCTTACATGGGCGCGAAAAAGCTAACTGAAATGGGTTACCCATGTATCGGTCTACCGGGCACTATCGATAACGATATTGCAGGTACGGATTACACGATTGGCTACCTAACGGCACTGAACACTGTTATCGACGCTATTGACCGTCTACGTGATACTTCATCTTCTCACCAACGTATCTCGATCGTTGAGATCATGGGTCGTCACTGTGGTGATCTGACGCTAATGTCTGCAATCGCTGGTGGTTGTGAATACATCATCACTCCTGAAACAGGCTTGGATAAAGAAAAGCTGATTGGCAATATCCAAGATGGTATCGCTAAAGGTAAGAAGCACGCGATCATTGCTCTCACTGAGCTAATGATGGATGCTAACGAGCTAGCGAAAGAGATCGAAACGGCGACGGGTCGTGAAACTCGCGCTACCGTTCTTGGTCATATCCAACGTGGTGGTCGTCCTACTGCATTTGACCGCGTTCTTGCATCTCGCATGGGTAACTACGCAGTACACCTACTGATGGAAGGTCATGGTGGTCGCTGTGTGGGCATTCAAAAAGAGCAACTTGTTCACCACGATATCATCGACGCTATCGAGAACATGAAGCGCCCAGTACGTGAAGATCTATTCAAGGTTGCTGAAGAGCTATTCTAAATCAGCATTATATTGAATTAAAAAAGCCAGTTGGGAAACCAACTGGCTTTTTGTTTATTGGAATAAGGCTAGTTGACTAGCATAGTCGATAGCACATAACCCACTGTCGTTGCGGTAATCACGCCAATAAATCCTGGCAGCAAGAAGCTGTGGTTAAGCACGTACTTACCAATCTCAGTCGTACCTGAGCGGTCAAAGGTAATCGCAGCAAGATCACTTGGATAGAATGGGAAGAAGAAATAAGCATAACAAGCTGGAAGCACACCGATTAGCACAGGTGCTGGAATGCCCATCGCAAAACCAAGAGGTAGCATGATGGTCAGTACCGCAGCTTGGCTCTTCAAGAATACCGACACCACGAACATTGCAATAGCAAACGTCCAAGGGTGCGCAGCCACAATATCGCTCACTAAGCTGATCAAGTAGGGCTTGTGGAAACCGATAATGGTGTCACTCATCCACGCAATACCGAAGATAATAATCACCGCCGTCATACCGGCGATAAACACATTACTATGGACGATCTTCTTCGGCTCAACCTTAGTTGTCAGTAGGATCAAAGCACCAACGGATAGCATCAAGAACTGAATCGCGACCGACATTTTAACGCCATCTGGCAGCAGGCCGAGATCTTTACCAAACATAGCGACAAAGATAACCGTTGCGATACCGGCTAAGAAGATGCCTAAACCGCGCTTAGCCACTTGCTGGCTGGCAGGTTCGCTTTCATCTTGTTGTACTTCATCAATCAGCTGTGCTTTAAATTCTGGATCTTGGCAGCGCTCGATAAAGGCTTGATCTTGATCCAGCTCTTTACCACGCTTCAGGCTCCATAAACAGCCAACCAGTACACCTATTAACGTTGCAGGTATGGTCACCAGTAGTACGTTAACCAGACTGATGTCTAAGTGGTTATCGGCTGCTGTTGCCATTACCACCGCGGCAGCAGCGGCGATCGGGCTTGCAGTAATCCCCATTTGTGATGCGACGGTTGCCATCGCCATCGGGCGCTCAGGGCGAATGCCTTTCTTGTAGGCCACATCGTAGATAACGGGCAGAAGTGGGTAGACAGAGTGGCCCGTGCCGACTAATACCGTCAATGAATAGGTACAAAGTGGACCAAGAAACACGATTTGACTTGGATGCTTACGCAATAATCGCTCAGCAAACTTCACTAACAGCTTGAGGCCACCCGTTGCTTCCAGAGTCGCAGAGGCTGCGACCACAGCGAGAATAATCAGCATAACACTGATCGGTGGCGAACCCGGTGCGACACCAAATACAAACGCGAGAACCGAAACACCTAAGCCCCCGAGCAAACCGAAAGCTATGCCTCCATGGCGGATACCGATAAATATAACCGTCAGAAGCAGGAGCATATGCACGTAAAACATAATCAAACCCTACATTGGTATAAACATAGAGCTATGCTACCCAAAAGTGGTAGGTGGAAACGTGACCCTATTTGCTTCTCTTGCTAGAGCAATTGACTATCGAGCTATTCCTTGTTTCGAATCAAAAATTGCACTTTAAACAAAGGCTTTGTGTTGGTTTGCCCGTAGAGATCACGAGTTCAATTTGTTGTCTCTACGTTTTTGGATTTTCTGGTGGACACCACGGCGTAGAGCTTTGATTCGATTTTCCGCTTTATCGACGCCAAGTAGCACTGTGAGCGCAAGTAGCGTGAGTATCACCGATTGTTGCATGTAACCCAGTCCAATCATCATGCCAATGGCAGCCAATACCCATATGACAGCAGCAGAGGTGACACCATGGATTTTGCCATCAAGGGTCATCATTACTCCAGCACCAAGAAATCCGACCCCAGTAATGATCTGACCGAGTACTCGCGCTTGATCTAACGTATTGGGTGAGAGCGAAACTGCCATTGACATAAACAAGTAGGTGCCAGAAATCACCAAAATCGAGGTGCGAATTCCAACAGGCTTACCACGTGTTTGCCGTTCAACACCAATAAGAATGCCGTTAACGGCACAACAGAGTAGTGCCCACCAACTGAATGGACCTAGGTCGAGGAATTGTTCGATAGTGGATTGCATGTCTGGTTGCATAGTGACCTCCAAAACGTCGGAGTATGCATAGATTAGACGTGTCTATCGAACAAAAGATTTTTGTCTTTAGGATTAACAGCCACTAGTCGTTAAGTTAATGCTGGGCGCTGCGCCAGACGTGGCTTCGGTATATTGCAGGTAGCAGTTGAGAGAAGATTGACGGCGGCTCCCCGGCATGTACAAGATAATTCCATCATTGGCGTTGGTATTACTGAAATACCAATCCGCTCCATCTGCTCCCCATGTTGCGTCATCTATATTCGCATCAAGAATCTTGGACCAAGCATTGGCGTTGTCTGCTTTAGCATAACCATAAACAATACTGACGCTTTCCCCCTCGACAGTGACAGAGCCGCTGGCAGCGGTGTCGAGACCTGCGATAGCAGAAGCACCAATTAACTGGTCGTTAGCGCCTTGCATTGCCCCTTTTAAACCTTGTAAGGCAGAAGTTCGGGCGTCGCTTTGTAGGTCAAGTAAGCGAGGCAGGGCTGTAACAGCAAGAATGCCGAGTACAACGATTACAATGACTAGTTCTATTAGCGTAAAGCCGCGTGCATTTTTCATCATTACTCTAAATGTAGGTCGAGTGGGGTTTTACTTGTGCGCCCACCTATCTCACGAGTTAACTTAGGTACTAGGTAACCTGAGACTCGCTCCATCAGCCCTGCCATGATCGCTTTGGCCTCTTGGTCGGAGATATAAAAGTGTGCAGCGCCTTGTACTTTATCTAGCACGTGAATGTAGTAAGGTAAAATGCCAGCATCAAATAAAGCCTCACTAAGGTCTACCTGAGACTCAATGCTGTCATTGACGCCTTTAAGCATAACACCTTGGTTTAAAAGAGTAACACCTGCTTGCTTAAGGTGGCTTAATCTATCTCTCAGTTCTTGATTTATCTCTTGAGCGTGGTTGATATGCGTGACTAACACCACTTGCAGCCGTGTTTCGTTTAGCATCTGAATCAGCGCTTGAGTGATACGCTCCGGAATGACTACAGGTAAGCGGGAATGAATGCGCAGGCGCTTGATGTGTTTGATATCGGCAATATGATCAATAAGCCACAACAGCTCCTCATCCTTTGCCATTAGCGGGTCACCGCCAGAAAGGATGATTTCGTTGATCTCTGAGTGTTGGGCTACATACTCTAAACTTTGCTGCCAAGCCGATTTAGAACCCTTATTTTCGTCATAGGGGAAATGACGGCGAAAACAGTAACGACAGTTAATCGCGCAGCCACCTTTGACGATCATTAACGCGCGGTTGCGATATTTGTGCAATAAACCTGGGATGGTATTGTTTTGCTCTTCCAGTGGATCATTGGAGTAACCTGGGTGGACTTCAAACTCTTCGCTGAGCGGTAAAACCTGACGTAAAAGCGGGTCGTAAGGATTGCCTTTTTCCATTCTATCAACAAAACTTTGCGGAACACGCTGCGCAAAAAGCTTGCGAGCAGCAAATCCGTCTTGCCATGGCTTAGGATCTATTTCGAGCTGCTCAAGCAGTTTTGCAGGATCAGAGATCCCATTCGCTAGCTGTTTGAGCCAGTTTTGCTCAACAGAAACAACTTTTCGGGTTATGATGTGCGGCATTGAATTTAGCTCTAAGAATGTAAGAGGAAAAAATGGCTACTGTTAGCACCAATGAATTTAAAGGCGGCTTGAAACTAATGCTTGATAACGAGCCTTGCGTTATCTTGGAAAACGAATACGTTAAGCCGGGTAAAGGTCAAGCGTTCAACCGTGTAAAAATTCGTAAGCTTCTTTCTGGTAAAGTGCTAGAGAAAACCTTTAAGTCTGGTGAAACTTGTGAAGTTGCAGACGTAATGGATATCGACCTAGATTATCTATATAACGACGGCGAATTCTACCACTTTATGAATAACGAAACATTTGAGCAGATCGCTGCGGATGTAAAAGCGGTTGGCGAAAACGCTAAGTGGTTGGTAGAAAACAACACTTGTATGCTAACACTATGGAACGGTAACCCAATCGTAGTAACGCCACCAAACTTCGTTGAGCTTGAAGTAACAGACACTGATCCAGGTCTAAAAGGTGATACTCAAGGTACAGGTGGTAAGCCAGCAACACTATCAACAGGTGCTGTTGTTCGCGTTCCTCTATTTATCGCGATTGGCGAAGTGATCAAAGTTGATACTCGCTCTGGTGAGTACGTAGGTCGCGTAAAATAAGCCTAACTTAGGTCAAGTTTTGGAAAAAGGTCACTTCGGTGACCTTTTTTTGTTTTTCACCGATAGGATTGATGTGCCACAATTCTAGTTCAAGTAACTGTGGCTAAACTGGTATCCATGAAACAGTCTCTAACAATATGGCTTGACGCCGCTCGACCTAAAACCTTGCCTTTGGCCTTGGTCTCTATCTTAACGGGTAGTGTATTGGCGTACTCCACGCATCAGTTTTCACCTGTGGTTGCTTTGCTGGCTTTTCTGACCGCAACGCTGCTGCAAATCCTTTCTAACTTAGCCAATGACTATGGCGATGCTGTTAAAGGTACCGATAACGAAAATCGTCTCGGGCCTATGCGTGCGATCCAGTCTGGAGCCGTGACTCAAAAGGACATGAAGCAGGCAATGATCATTAATGTGGTCTTGACTGTGATTGCGGGTCTCACCTTGGTGATGTATGCGCTAGAGAGTCTACAGAGCATTTTAGCTTTCATCGGGTTAGGAGTCTTGGCCATTGTCGCAGCGATCGCATATACCGTGGGTAACAAACCTTATGGTTACGTCGGCTTAGGCGATATTTCCGTGTTTATCTTCTTTGGTTTATTGGGCGTGGCGGGTACTTATTTCCTTCATACCGGCATTGTCGCTCCTCAGCTTATCTTGCCTGCGGTTGGTTGTGGGTTATTGGCTGTCGCTGTACTTAATATCAACAATATGCGTGATATTGAGAACGATGAGGTGTGTGGCAAAAGAACAGTTGCTGTTCGTCTCGGGCAAAAGCGCGCTAAGCAATATCACTTTGCTCTGCTTAGCGGCGCTGTCGTGGCTTTTGCCGCTTACTTAATCCATCAACCGAGCCCCATTTGGATTAGCTTACCATTTCTTCTTAGCCTGCTTGTTACCTTTAAACACGGTAAAGCGGTGTGGCAGGCGGAAAAGCCAGCGCAAATCGCCCCAATGATGCCGGTGATAGTTAAGTGCTCTATGGTGACTAACTTATTGTTTGCTGGAGTGGTTATAGCTCAAACTCTGGTCAGTTAAATGATACATGTCATTGCAATGACTTAATGACCTTATATACTCGATGGAGATAACGACGGTATGGGAAGGAATACTATGGAATACAATACCTCTGCCTTGTGCGACATTTATTTAGAGCAAGTAGATGTTGTAGAGCCTATGTTCAGTAACTTTGGTGGTTGTGCATCGTTCGCTGGGCAAATCACGACAGTAAAGTGTTTTGAAGATAATGGCTTGATTCGTGAGATCCTCGAGCAAGACGGTTTGGGCCGTGTGCTGCTTATTGATGGTGGTGGTTCATTGCGTCGCGCATTGATTGATGCAGAGCTCGCATCGCTTGCGGAAGAAAACGAGTGGGAAGGTATTGTGGTTTACGGCTGTGTTCGTGAGGTCGATGAACTGGAAGACATGAGTATTGGTATCCAAGCGATTGCTTCTATTCCCGTCGGTGCTATCTCCCAAGGTATTGGAGAAGTGGATGTGCCAGTCAACTTTGGTGGCGTGACCTTCCTTCCTGAAGATTACCTCTACGCTGACAATACCGGCGTGATTCTTTCTCAAGAGCCATTAGATGTAGACTTAGAAGTCGAAGAGGAAGAAGAGATAGCCATCGTCGATTAATCTCTACCTTTCCAGATAGACTGCACCGACTCCAAGAGTCGGTGTTTTGTTTTATGCCGCCGAGGAAAGATGCTGAGCTCGGAGTTTCAGTGCGTATAAGTAACCACTTGTGCCACCAACTATGTTGCCTACCGCAATACCAATGAACAGCCCTTCAATATCATACAGCTGACCACCCATCCAAGCGCAAGGCAGGGTAAAGAGAAACAGACGCATAAAGCTCCATTGGAATGCCTTAAGCGGTTCATGCAGGGCGTTTAATCCAGAAACCAACATCATCATCACGCCTTGGAAACCATAGCTAAACGGCACGACCAACAAATAGTGCCAAAGCAGATCTTTTACCGCTTGTTCCTGTGAAAACAAAGCTGCGAGTGGAATGCTCAGTGGCACCATCATGATAAAAATGCCGGCCTGAAACACCATCGAGAAACGCATGCTTAAAAACAACCCGGCAAAGCTACGTGCAGGGTTATTGGCGCCCATGTTTTGGGCAATAAATGGTGTTAGGGCTGAAGTTAAAGACATCAAAACCAAGATAAGAATCGATTCGACTCGCTGCGCCGCACCATAAGCGGCGACGGCTGCAGTGCCATGAGTCGAGAGCATCATCATCAAAATAGCCCCCGACAAGGGCGTAAGAGCATTAGACAAAGCTGCCGGTGTTCCGATTTTTAGGATTTGTTGCCAGTCGAGCCAGAGGGTTTTAAAGCAAGGTAGGGCAAGTAACTTCTCTCTTTTAATCAGCACGTAAAGCGAGCCAATTAAGGCGCCGAACCAACTCATTGCACTGGCAATGGCCGCCCCTTGAATGCCCAACTCTGGGAAAGGCCCGTAGCCAAAAATCAATAGCGGATCGAGTACCCCATTGATAAGCCCGGCAAGCATCATGATTTTGGCAGGTGTTTTGGTATCCCCCGTCGCGCGAATGGCACTGTTGCCAGCCATAGGGACGACTAATAGCGGAATCGTTAGGTACCAAATATCCATGTATTGATGAATAAGTGGCAGTAGCGATTGCTCGGCACCAAGAAATAGAAACAGTGGCTCAATGGTAAACAGGCCAAGTGTAGAGGCGAGTGCGACTAGCAATACGGCTAACAGTAAGCCATGAGAAGAAAAGCGCGCAGCGACGATCGATTGACCTTGTCCGAGCAAGCGGCCGATATTGGTCGAGAGCCCCATGCCTATGCCCATGGTGATGCAGTTGACCGCAAAGGTGACGGGAAAGGTATAGCTAATCGCAGCGAGAGCTTCGGTACCTAGCAGCGAGATAAAAAACGTATCCACCAAGTTAAACATCAAGATCGCCACCATGCCAAAGGTCATCGGAACGGTCATCTGTCTAAGTACTAGGGGAATCGAGCCTGTTAGAAGGCCATGCTTATCCTGCATTCGGTACAACTATCGTTAGTGTGGAAAAGCGTAGGATACTTGATTGATGTGCCAGACACAAAAAAGGCCAGCTTGCGCTGACCTCAATGAGAATTTTTCAAATAAGAAGAAAAATTATGCTTTAGCTGCTGCCGCTGCTTTAGCAATTGCTGCGAAGCTCTTAGCATCTAGAGATGCGCCACCAACTAGAGCACCGTCGATGTCTGGTTGTGAGAAGTAAGCTTCTGCGTTTTCAGGCTTAACAGAACCACCGTATTGAATGATTACTTGCTCAGCAACTGCTGCGTCTTTCTCAGCGATTAGCGCACGGATAGAAGCGTGGATGCGTTGTGCATCTTCAGCTGTTGCTGCTTTACCAGTACCGATAGCCCAGATTGGTTCGTATGCGATGATTGCACCGTTTAGCGCTTCAACACCGTAAGCGTCGATTACTGCGTTGATTTGACGTGCACATACTGCTTCAGTTTCGCCTGCTTCGTTTTGAGCTTCAGACTCACCGATACAGAAAACAGGTTTTAGACCGTTCTCTTTTAGGAAGTTGAATTTCTTAGCGATGAACTCGTCAGATTCGTTGTGGTATTCACGACGCTCAGAGTGACCGATGATGATGTGAGTAGCACCGAAATCTTTTAGCATCTCTGGAGACATATCACCAGTGAATGCACCGCTGTTGTTTAGGTCAGTGTTTTGAGCACCTAGGATGATCTTGTTACCGCCTTTTGCGATTAGCTGTTCAGCTAGATCTAGGTAAAGTGCTGGTGGAGCGACAGCTACGTCAACACCTTCAACGCCTTCAAGTTCAGCGTTAAGACCAGTTAGCAGCTCTTTCACCATTGCTTTGCTGCCGTTAAGCTTCCAGTTACCCATCACTACAGGACGACGCATAGGAATATCTCCGTATTTAATCAATTAATGTAAAAAATCTTCGTAAGAATATAACAGATAAAATAGGGGAGATCATGATTACCGTCATGTCTTATTGGATATCACTCATTGGTTGGAGCTGTGATCGCTCATATCTCACCTTAATCTGCTTTCTATCAGTGATCCATTGAACAGATTGGTGGAAACCCACTCGGAATTCAGCATAGAAATTGGTAATAGTGTTGTGCACTTTTTGTTTATTGTGAAACTCTCTTACATTTGAGGAATACTATGCCGAACCTAGTAATGGAATACTCCAACTCTGTTGACGAACGCGTTAATGTTCAAGGCTTACTTGAAGACTTACATCATGTCGCGTTAACTTGCGGGTTGTTCGATGTGGATTCGGTAAAATCCCGCTCTTTGCGTTGCCATAATTGGCTGGTCGGTGAAGCGGGAGATAGCGTTGACTTTATTCATATCAGCTTTGAATTGCTTGATGGCAGAACCGAAGAGCAGAAAAGAGAGTTATCTCGTCAGTTGATGACCGTATTGCAAGAGCAGGCGAGTCATGTTCATAGCTTAACGGTTAACATTCGAGATATGGATAAAGCGTGTTTTCAGAAAGTAATTAACTAGTATTTTTGGAGCAAACAGGCTCTAACTTTTTATTTTTTAGGTATAAATGATGTCGATGAAAGATTTACTGTTTTCGTTTCAAGGTCGAATAGGGCGTAAAACCTATTGGATTTGGAACGTGGTTTACTATTTGATGATTGTTGGCTTTGCGATGGGGATGAATGTACTCGCTCCCTCGATCGCACATCTGATTCTACCTGTGTTTCTGATCGTCATTCTGGTTCCTGATCTAGCGATTACCGCTAAACGTTGGCATGACCGTGGTAAATCAAGTTGGTGGCTGCTGCTTAACATCCCACTTGTTATTGGACGTATGACAGTGCCAGTCGGTGATCCTTCACTAGCCGGTCAACCGTCTATGTTGCAAGCCGCGACGTCATTTGCTGCTCTAGTCTGTGGTCTATGGATTTTAGTTGAATGTGGTTTCTTAAAAGGCACGGATGGCGAAAATCAATATGGGCCGGAAGGGAGATAGAACGCTTCGCGCCGAGATGCGAGAACGTGCTGCGCCCTTCGAGAGGTGCTCGTGGCAAGTGAGTCAAAAATTGCAGGCAGTGATATTTTCTTAGGATGTAATTGTTTGGATGTAAAAGCAAAGGGTTGACACATTGTGCCAACCCTTTAATTTTTTCTCGCTTCTCGCTTCTCGCTTCTCGCTTCTCGCTTCTCGCTTCTCGCTTCTCGCTTCTCGCTTCTCGCTTCTCGCTACGCTACTTCCTCAGAAAAACTTCTTCCACTTGATGATCCTGACCTTTCTTCAAGATTAAGTGGGCGCGGCCTTTGGTTGGTAGGATATTGGCGTCTAGGTTAACCCCATTGATCGACTGCCAAATACTGTGTGCTTTCTCGATCGCTTTTGGTTCGCTCAACTGCGTGTAGTGACTGAAGTAAGAGCCTGGCTTGGTAAAGGCGCCTTGGCGGAACTTTAAGAAGCGTTCGACATACCACTGCTCTATCACTTCACTTTCTGCGTCGACATAAAGCGAAAAATCCAAGAAATCTGAAACAAAGACGCGATGTGGGTCGTGGGGGTAATCCATCCCGCTTTGCAAGACGTTTAATCCTTCGATGATCAGCACATCAGGTCGGTCGACGGTTTTCAGCTCTTCGGTAATGTCATAGGTGATGTGCGAGTAAACAGGTACTTCGAGGTGTGGTTTTCCGGCCTTAACGTCAGAAACGAACTCGACTAAACGCTTAATATCATAAGATTCAGGGAAGCCTTTGCGATGAAGAATACCGCGTTCATCGAGTACCTTTTTTGGGTAAAGAAACCCGTCAGTAGTCACGAGCTCAACTTTAGGGTGGTTATCCCAGCGTGACAGTAAGGCTTTAAGCAAACGAGCCGTGGTGCTTTTACCTACCGCGACACTACCGGCAATACCAATGATAAAAGGTGGCGCAGTGCCTTGATTACCGAGGAAGTTATTGAGCACGGAATTACGGCTCTGTCTTGCAGCAACATATAAGTTAAGCAGACGCGCTAAAGGTAAGTAGATCTCTTCTACTTCTTCCATCGTGAGGCTTTCATTCACACCCTGAAGTTCAACCAGATCGGTCTCGGATAATGTCATCGGTACTGAATTGCGTAATTCAGCCCATTGTTGACGATTAAATGAGAGATATGGAGTCATAGTCATCCTAACTTGGTTTCACGATAGAGCAGCGAAAATACAACAACCGAACAAGATTGCAAACGACATCGTCGACATTCGCGTATTTTTTGCCGATAAATTGCGCGAAATTTCAACAAATAAGCCCAATCAGTAGAAAAAGAAGTTTTTTTTTAATTTTACTATTGCAAGGCAGAAAATCATTCAATAGAATGCGCACCACTTATGCCGACTTAGCTCAGTAGGTAGAGCAACTGACTTGTAATCAGTAGGTCACCAGTTCGATTCCGGTAGTCGGCACCATTTTTCCTTTATGAGAGAAATGGATTGAAAATTTGGAGGGGTTCCCGAGTGGCCAAAGGGATCAGACTGTAAATCTGCTGGCACTGCCTTCGATGGTTCGAATCCGTCCCCCTCCACCATATTCTTAAGGAAATAGCTCACAGAGTTACGTGTTGCGGGCATCGTATAATGGCTATTACCTCAGCCTTCCAAGCTGATGATGCGGGTTCGATTCCCGCTGCCCGCTCCACTCTAATTTGAGTGCTGATATAGCTCAGGTGGTAGAGCGCATCCTTGGTAAGGATGAGGTCGGCAGTTCGAGTCTGCCTATCAGCACCAGCTCTAAGCAATGTTTCCTTTTGATACTTTCTCTTTACTAAACTACGTTTAGTGATTGAGAGAAGTTTATCACCAAGACTTTTTGGTTGCGTGGTCATTCAAGCCACCTAAATCCGTACCTAGAGGGACAACTCATGTCTAAAGAAAAATTTGAACGTACGAAACCGCACGTAAACGTTGGTACTATCGGCCACGTTGACCACGGTAAAACAACTCTAACTGCAGCGATCTGTACTACTCTTTCAAAAGTATACGGCGGTGAAGCGAAAGACTTCGCATCTATCGATAACGCTCCAGAAGAGCGTGAGCGCGGTATCACAATCGCAACTTCTCACGTTGAGTACGACACTCCAACTCGTCACTACGCACACGTAGACTGTCCAGGACACGCGGATTATGTTAAAAACATGATCACAGGTGCTGCACAGATGGACGGTGGTATCCTAGTTGTTGCTGCGACAGATGGCCCAATGCCACAAACTCGTGAGCACATCCTACTAGGCCGTCAGGTTGGTATCCCATACATCATCGTATTCATGAACAAATGTGACATGGTTGACGATGAAGAGCTACTAGAACTAGTAGAAATGGAAGTTCGTGAACTTCTATCTGAGTACGATTTCCCAGGTGATGACCTACCAGTTATCCAAGGTTCTGCACTAGGCGCATTAAACGGCGAAGAGCAGTGGGAAGCGAAGATCGTTGAGCTTGCAGAAGCACTAGATTCTTACATCCCAGAGCCAGAGCGTGCAATCGATCAGCCATTCCTAATGCCTATCGAAGACGTATTCTCTATCCAAGGTCGTGGTACAGTAGTTACTGGTCGTATCGAGCGCGGTATCCTAACTGTAGGTGACGAAGTAGAAATCGTTGGTATCAAAGAAACAACAGTAACTACATGTACTGGTGTTGAAATGTTCCGTAAGCTTCTAGACGAAGGTCGTGCGGGTGAGAACGTTGGTGCACTTCTACGTGGTACTAAGCGTGACGAAGTAGAGCGTGGTCAAGTACTAGCGGCTCCTAAGTCAATCAACCCACACACTAAGTTCGAATCAGAAGTATACGTACTGTCTAAAGATGAAGGTGGTCGTCACACTCCATTCTTCAAAGGCTACCGTCCACAGTTCTACTTCCGTACAACTGACGTAACTGGTAACATCGAGCTACCAGAAGGCGTAGAAATGGTAATGCCAGGCGATAACATCAAGATGACTGTTGAACTAATCGCTCCAATCGCGATGGACGAAGGTCTACGTTTCGCAATCCGCGAAGGTGGCCGTACAGTTGGTGCTGGTGTTGTTGCTAAGATCTTCGACTAATTCTTCGGAATTAGCTAAAGACTTCGGAAAATCTTTGAATAAGATTTGACGAACCAGTAGCAAAAAGGGCATCATTTGATGCCCTTTTTCTGCACTATACAAAATGTCTGTTGTTTTCTTATTCAGCATGGCATTGAGCAGGATTTTTTGGTTGAGGTGTTGCGTCTCAATCAATAAAAGAGTACGTCAATTTATTTAAATTGTCGTTTCATGGATTTGCCCTGCAACAGCGGGGTTGTTGTCGTCTATATTAAGACTTAGACAGGTTGGTTTTATGAAAGCAAATAATGCTGAAACTCCTGATAGCTCAAATGGCGCAGATATCTTCAAGTGGATTGTCACTTTTGCTCTGCTAGCTGCCGCTGTTGTGGGTAATTACCTGTATGGTGAAATGTCTGTAGTGATTCGCGCTGCAGGTGTTGTTGTACTAATCGCTGCGGCACTTGGTGTTGCTGCTACAACAACTAAGGGTAAAGCTGCGATCGAGTTTGCAAAAGAATCGCGTATGGAAGTACGTAAAGTTGTTTGGCCTACACGCCAAGAAACAATGCAAACGACTTTGATCGTTTTAGCTGTAAGTATTGTAATGGCTCTAGTGCTTTGGGGCATCGACGGCATTATGGTTCGTCTTGTTGCTCTAGCAACTGGGGTATAGAGGGTTTTAATTCATGAGTGAAGCTCCAAAAAAACGCTGGTATGTGGTTCAAGCCTTCTCTGGATTTGAAGGTCGTGTAGCCCAATCTCTTCGTGAGCATATCAAAATGCACAGCATGGAAGAGCTGTTTGGTGAAGTTCTAGTTCCTACTGAAGAAGTAGTGGAAATGCGTGCAGGTCAGCGTCGTAAGTCTGAGCGTAAGTTCTTCCCTGGTTACGTCCTAGTTCAGATGATCATGAACGATGAATCATGGCACTTAGTACGCAGTGTGCCGCGTGTCATGGGCTTCATTGGTGGTACCTCTGATCGTCCAGCTCCTATCACTGATAAAGAAGCTGATGCGATTCTGAACCGTCTTGAGAAAGCGAGCGAAGCACCTCGTCCACGTACTATGTACGAAGCGGGTGAAGTGGTACGCGTTACTGACGGTCCATTTGCTGACTTCAACGGTACTGTTGAAGAAGTGGATTACGATAAGAGCCGAGTGAAAGTGTCTGTATCGATCTTTGGTCGTGCAACACCAGTTGAGCTTGAATTTGGTCAGGTTGAAAAACTTGACTAAGACTCTGTTTTTCAGAGTATAAAAAATCACCTTTTTAGGGTTGTATAAGGCGCGGATTATGACTATAATTTCGCGCCTTATTATTTTGGCTGAAGCAAAAGTTTCCATCCAAAATAACAAGTTTTTATATCAACGGGGAGCTGGTCAGTCGATTAGCGTTTGTACCCAAAATTAGGAATTATCATGGCTAAGAAAGTTGAAGCTTACATCAAGCTGCAAGTTGCTGCTGGTATGGCAAACCCAAGTCCACCGGTTGGTCCTGCACTAGGTCAACACGGTGTAAACATCATGGAATTCTGTAAAGCGTTCAACGCGAAAACAGAATCTATTGAGAAAGGTCTACCAACTCCAGTTGTTATCACAGTATACAACGACCGTTCTTTCACGTTCATCACTAAGACTCCACCTGCTGCTGTTCTTCTTAAGAAAGCTGCTGGCGTTAAGTCTGGTTCTGGTCGTCCAAACACTGAAAAAGTGGGTACTGTAACTGACGCTCAAATCCAAGAAATCGCAGAAACTAAAGCTGCTGATATGACTGGTGCTGACATCGAAGCAATGAAGCGTTCAATCGCTGGTACTGCTCGTTCAATGGGCCTAGTGGTAGAGGGTTAATAAGATGGCTAAACTAACTAAGCGCATGCGCGTAATCCGCGAAAAAGTTGACGTAACTAAAGAATACGAAATCAACGAAGCTGTTGCTCTTCTTCAAGAACTAGCTACTGCTAAATTCGTTGAGTCTGTAGACGTTGCTGTTAACCTAGGCATCGATGCTCGTAAATCTGACCAGAACGTACGTGGTGCAACTGTACTACCTCACGGTACTGGCCGCGAAATCCGCGTTGCAGTGTTCACTCAAGGTGCAAACGCTGAAGCAGCTAAAGAAGCTGGCGCAGACATCGTTGGTATGGAAGATCTTGCTGAGCAAGTTAAGAAAGGCGAAATGAACTTCGACGTAGTTGTTGCTTCTCCAGATGCAATGCGCGTTGTAGGTCAACTAGGTACTATCCTAGGTCCTCGCGGTCTTATGCCAAACCCTAAAGTTGGTACTGTAACTCCTAACGTTGCTGAAGCGGTTAAGAACGCTAAAGCTGGTCAGGTTCGTTACCGTAACGACAAGAACGGCATCATCCACACTACTATCGGTAAAGCAAACTTCTCTGCTGAGCAGATCAAAGAGAACCTAGAAGCTCTTCTAGTTGCTCTGAAGAAAGCTAAGCCGTCTTCTGCTAAGGGTACATTCCTACAGAAGGTTAGCATCTCTACTACAATGGGTGCTGGTGTTGCTGTTGATCAGGCTAGCCTGAACACTCTAGCAAACTAATAAATTTGCTTAGGCGTAGAATTAGTGTATAATTCTGCGCCTAATATTTGTGGTTGGGGCTGAACTTTGGTTCATTAAATTCTTCTAGAATTTGCTGTGAATTATGACCCAGTCTCCGTCCAAGACCGTAGGTGTCTGAGTTTGTTTGACAAATAAAGACTTAATCATCCTACGTAGATGGTGCCCGAACTGACAGAAAGCTCTATGTAAATAGTTAACTTTCTTCTGGGAAGCACCTCAATAGCTCTCACTGTTGTGATAATAGTGAGTGGTGTAACGACAACCAGGAGTAAATCCAAGATGGCTTTAAACCTTCAAGACAAAAAAGCAATTGTTGCTGAAGTCAACGAAGCTGCCAGTGGTGCACTTTCTGCAGTTGTAGCTGACTCTCGTGGCGTTGAAGTAGGCGCGATGACTTCTCTACGTAAACAAGCTCGTGAAGCGGGCGTTTACCTGAAAGTTGTTCGTAATACTCTAGCGCGTCGTGCGGTTGAAGGTACAGACTACGAGTGTCTAACTGACACTTTCACTGGTCCTACTCTAATCGCATTCTCTAACGAGCACCCAGGTGCCGCAGCGCGTCTTTTCAAAGACTTCGCTAAAGAGAACGACAAGTTCGAGATCAAAGCTGCTGCATTCGAAGGCGCAGTTACTGATGCTGAAGTACTAGCGACACTACCAACTTACGACGAAGCAATCGCACGCCTAATGATGTGCATGAAAGAAGCTTCTGCAGGCAAGCTGGTACGTACTATCGCTGCACTACGCGATCAAAAAGAAGAAGCTGCGGCATAAGCCTTGCTTTTTTCTGGTTGCTTAATAAACTTATTGTTGATTTAAAAGAGAATTGTTATGTCTATTACTAACGAGCAAATCCTAGACGCAGTTGCAGAAATGTCTGTAATGCAAGTTGTTGAACTAATCGAAGCGATGGAAGAGAAATTCGGCGTTTCTGCTGCTGCTGCTGTTGTAGCTGGCGGCGCTGCTGGCGGCGAAGCTGCTGCTGAGCAAACTGAGTTCGACGTAATCCTAGAATCTGCTGGCGGCAACAAAGTTGCTGTAATCAAAGCAGTACGTGGCGCAACTGGCCTAGGTCTTAAAGAAGCTAAAGCTCTAGTAGACGGCGCTCCTGCACCTCTTAAAGAAGGCGTAGAGAAAGACGAAGCTGAAGCTCTTAAAGCTCAGCTAGAAGAAGCTGGTGCAAGTGTTACTGTTAAGTAATTATTGCTTAGTTTCTTAGCCTAACGGCTAATGGCTGGTGGTTTTATAACCACCGGCCTTTTTGCGCTGTAGGGGTTGGGTGATTTTTCCGCTGTTTGAGCACCCAGATTCCTAGCAAAAAACATTTCATTAGCTCTTAATGAAATGTCACTACAATCAAACAGATGTTAGTCACTGTCTCATAACTATTGGAGACAGTTTGGGTCACTTATCAGCGAGCTGAGGAACCCCATGGTTTACTCTTATACCGAGAAAAAGCGCATCCGTAAGGACTTTGGTACTCGTCCACAAGTGTTGGACATTCCATACCTGCTATCGATCCAGCTCGATTCGTTCGAAAAATTCATCGAACAGGATCCTGAAGGTCAATACGGTCTTGAAGCTGCTTTCCGTTCTGTATTTCCAATTCAGAGCTACAACGGCAATTCCGAGCTGCAATACGTTAGCTACCGTCTTGGTGAGCCAGTTTTTGACGTTAAAGAATGTCAAATCCGCGGCGTAACTTATTCAAAACCACTACGCGTTAAACTACGCCTAGTTATCTTTGATAAAGACGCGCCAGCAGGTACTGTAAAAGACATTAAAGAACAAGAAGTCTACATGGGCGAAATTCCGCTTATGACAGACAATGGTACCTTCGTAATCAATGGTACCGAGAGGGTTATCGTATCCCAGCTGCACAGAAGCCCAGGTGTATTCTTCGACAGCGATAAGGGTAAGACCCACTCTTCAGGTAAAGTTCTATACAATGCACGCGTAATTCCTTACCGTGGTTCATGGCTTGATTTCGAGTTTGATCCTAAGGATAACCTATACGTACGTATTGACCGCCGTCGTAAGCTACCAGCATCTATCATTCTTCGCGCACTAGGTAAGACGACAGAAGAGATCCTGGACATCTTCTTTGAGAAGGTGAACTTCGAAGTGAAAGATCAAACTCTATTAATGGAGCTTGTTCCTGATCGTCTACGTGGTGAAACTGCGTCATTCGATATCGAAGCAAACGGCAAGACTTACGTTGAAACTGGTCGTCGTGTAACTGCACGCCACATCCGTCAGCTTGAAAAAGATGGCGTTGAGCACATCGAAGTACCTGTCGAGTACATCGTAGGCAAAGTTGCATCGAAAGATTACATCAACGAAGCGACTGGCGAGATCATTGTTGGTGCAAACCAAGAAATCAGCCTAGAAGCTCTAGCTAACCTTTCTCAAGCAGGCCACAAAGCGCTACAGACGTTATTTACTAACGATCTAGACCACGGTCCGTTCATGTCAGAAACACTACGCATCGACAGCACTGTTGATCGTATTTCTGCATTGGTAGAAATCTACCGCATGATGCGCCCTGGTGAGCCGCCAACGAAAGAAGCTGCTGAAGCACTATTCGAAAGCCTATTCTTCTCAGAAGAGCGTTACGATCTATCGACTGTTGGTCGTATGAAGTTCAACAGCTCTATCGAACGTGAAGATGCTCAAGAGCAAGGCACACTTGACGAAACTGATATCGTTGAAGTGATGAAGAAGCTTATCGCTATCCGTAACGGCATCGGTGAAGTGGACGATATCGACCACCTAGGTAACCGTCGTATCCGTTCTGTTGGCGAAATGGCAGAAAACCAATTCCGCGTTGGTCTAGTACGTGTTGAACGTGCTGTTAAAGAGCGTCTAAGCCTTGGTGATCTTGATGCAATCATGCCTCAAGACCTAATCAACGCTAAGCCTATCTCTGCTGCGGTTAAAGAATTCTTTGGCTCTTCACAGCTGTCACAGTTCATGGACCAAAACAACCCTCTATCAGAAGTAACGCACAAGCGTCGTATCTCTGCATTGGGTCCTGGCGGTCTAACTCGTGAACGTGCTGGCTTCGAAGTACGTGACGTACACGTAACTCACTACGGTCGTCTATGTCCTATCGAAACGCCTGAAGGTCCAAACATCGGTCTGATCAACTCTCTATCTGCGTTTGCGCGTTGTAACGAGTACGGTTTCCTAGAGACTCCATACCGTCGCGTAGTAGATGGCGTAGTAACAGACGAAGTAGATTACCTATCTGCTATTCAGGAAGGTCAGTACGTTATCGCTCAGGCGAACACTGTTCTTACTGAACAAGGCACATTCTCTGAAGAGCTAATCACTGCTCGTCAGAAAGGTGAATCTGGCCTACACCCACGCGAACATGTTGACTACATGGACGTTGCAACTAACCAGGTTGTATCTATCGCTGCATCGCTTATCCCGTTCCTAGAACACGATGATGCGAACCGTGCATTGATGGGTGCGAACATGCAACGTCAGGCAGTTCCAACACTTAAGGCTGACAAGCCTCTAGTTGGTACTGGTATCGAGCGTAACATTGCAGTTGACTCTGGTGTTACAGCGGTAGCGAAACGTGGTGGTGTAATCCAGTCTGTAGATGCTTCTCGTATCGTTGTTAAAGTAAACGAAGACGAGCTGATCCCTGGTGAAGCAGGTATCGATATCTACAACCTAACTAAATACACTCGTTCTAACCAAAATACGTGTATCAACCAGCGTCCATGTGTGATGCCGGGTGAACCAGTTGCACGTGGTGACGTTCTTGCTGATGGTCCTTCAACAGACCTTGGTGAGCTAGCACTTGGTCAGAACATGCGTATCGCATTCATGCCTTGGAACGGCTACAACTTCGAAGACTCGATCTTAGTATCTGAGCGCGTAGTTCAAGAAGACCGTTTCACTACGATCCACATTCAAGAGCTATCTTGTGTGGCGCGTGATACTAAGCTTGGTGCTGAAGAAATCACAGCTGACATTCCAAACGTAGGTGAGTCTGCTCTGTCTAAACTAGACGAGTCAGGTATCGTTTACATCGGTGCGGAAGTGAAAGGCGGTGACATCCTTGTAGGTAAAGTAACGCCTAAAGGTGAAACTCAGCTAACTCCTGAAGAGAAGCTACTACGTGCTATCTTCGGTGAGAAAGCGTCAGACGTTAAAGATACGTCTCTACGCGTACCAAACTCTGTTTCAGGTACAATCATCGACGTTCAAGTATTTACTCGTGACGGTGTTGAAAAAGACAAACGTGCACTTGAAATTGAACAGATGCAGCTTAAAGAAGCGAAGAAAGACCTTACTGAAGAATTCCAGATTCTTGAGGGTGGCCTTCTAAACCGTGTTAAAGCTGTACTTCTAGACGGTGGTTACACTGAAGCGAAACTAGACGCTATCGATCGTAAGAAGTGGCTAGAGCTAACGCTTGAAGATGATGCTCAACAGACTCAGCTTGAACAGCTAGCAGAGCAGTACGACGAGCTACGTGCTGACTTCGATAAGAAGTTTGAAACTAAGCGTCGTAAGATCACACAAGGTGATGATCTAGCACCTGGCGTACTGAAGATCGTTAAGGTTTACCTAGCGGTTAAACGTCGTATCCAGCCTGGTGATAAGATGGCGGGTCGTCACGGTAACAAGGGTGTAATCTCTAAGATCAACCCTGTTGAAGACATGCCTTACGATGAGAAAGGTCAGCCAGTTGACATCGTACTAAACCCACTGGGTGTACCTTCGCGTATGAACATCGGTCAGATCCTAGAAGTACACTTAGGTCTGGCAGCGAAAGGTATCGGTGACAAGATCAACCAGATGGTGAAAGAGCAGCAAGAGCTAGCTAAGTTCCGTGACTTCCTACAGAAAGTTTACGATCTTGGTGATACTCGTCAGAAAGTAGACGTTGCGTCTCTATCTGATGACGAAGTTCGCACGCTGATCAAGAACCTACGTGGTGGTCTACCGATCGCGACTCCAGTATTTGACGGTGCTTCTGAGCAGTCAATCAAAGAGCTATTGAAACTAGGTGACCTACCAGAATCTGGTCAGCTAACGCTGTTTGATGGTCGCACAGGTGATGCGTTTGAGCGTCCTGTAACTGTTGGTTACATGTACATGCTGAAACTGAACCACCTTGTTGATGACAAGATGCACGCTCGTTCAACTGGTTCGTACAGCCTAGTAACTCAGCAACCACTTGGTGGTAAAGCTCAGTTCGGTGGTCAGCGTTTCGGTGAGATGGAAGTATGGGCACTAGAAGCATACGGTGCTGCTTACACGCTTCAAGAAATGCTAACAGTTAAGTCGGATGACGTTAACGGCCGTACTAAGATGTACAAGAACATCGTAGATGGCAACCACAGCATGGAACCTGGCATGCCAGAATCGTTCAACGTACTGTTGAAAGAGATTCGCTCGCTAGGTATCAACATCGAGCTAGAAGACGAAGAGTAATCCCTTCTTTCTTAATTGAGAAAAGCGATTATTTGGTAGAAGGTGCTCACTTTTGCGGGTGAGCCCCTTTTAACTCCTTACAGGAGCTGATTGTGAAAGACTTATTAAACTTTCTAAAAGCGCAGCATAAGACCGAAGAATTTGATGCAATCAAAATCGGTCTATCTTCACCGGACATGATCCGTTCATGGTCTTTCGGTGAAGTTAAAAAACCTGAAACGATCAACTATCGTACGTTCAAGCCTGAGCGTGATGGTCTGTTCTGTGCGCGTATTTTTGGTCCAGTAAAAGACTACGAATGTCTTTGTGGTAAATATAAGCGTCTGAAACACCGTGGTGTTATCTGTGAGAAGTGTGGCGTTGAAGTTACACAAACTAAAGTTCGTCGTGACCGTATGGGCCACATCGAGCTTGCTTCACCAGTTGCTCACATCTGGTTCCTAAAATCACTGCCGTCTCGTATCGGTCTACTAATGGATATCCCTCTACGTGATATCGAACGTGTTCTTTACTTCGAAATGTACGTAGTAACTGAACCGGGTATGACTGATCTAGAAAAATCTCAGATGCTAACTGAAGAAGAGTATCTGGATCGCCTAGAAGAGTGGGGTGATGAGTTCACGGCTAAGATGGGTGCAGAAGCGATCAAAGACCTACTTGCGTCTATGGATCTACCTGCTGAAATCGAAGAAATGCGTGAAGAGCTTCAGTCTACTAACTCAGAGACTAAGCGTAAGAAGATCACTAAGCGTCTGAAGCTAGTTGAAGCGTTCGTTCAATCTGGTAACAACCCAGAGTGGATGATCCTTACTGTGCTTCCGGTACTTCCGCCAGATCTACGTCCTCTAGTACCACTAGATGGCGGTCGCTTCGCGACTTCTGATCTGAACGATCTATACCGTCGCGTAATCAACCGTAACAACCGTTTGAAGCGTCTACTAGAGCTTGCTGCTCCGGACATCATCGTACGTAACGAAAAGCGTATGCTACAAGAGTCTGTTGATGCACTTCTAGATAACGGTCGTCGCGGTCGCGCGATCACGGGTTCGAACAAGCGTCCTCTGAAATCTCTTGCTGATATGATCAAGGGTAAGCAAGGTCGTTTCCGTCAGAACCTTCTAGGTAAGCGTGTAGACTACTCTGGCCGTTCTGTAATCACAGTAGGTCCATACCTTCGTCTACACCAGTGTGGTCTTCCTAAGAAGATGGCACTTGAGCTATTCAAACCATTCATCTACAGCAAGCTAGAGACTCGTGGTCTTGCGACGACAATCAAAGCTGCTAAGAAGATGGTAGAGCGCGAAGAAGCGATCGTTTGGGATATCCTAGACGAAGTAATCCGCGAACACCCAGTACTATTGAACCGTGCACCTACACTTCACCGTCTAGGTATCCAGGCGTTCGAACCAGTACTAATCGAAGGTAAAGCGATCCAGCTACACCCACTAGTGTGTGCGGCGTACAACGCGGACTTCGATGGTGACCAAATGGCGGTACACGTGCCTCTAACTCTAGAAGCACAGCTTGAAGCTCGTACTCTGATGATGTCGACAAACAACATTCTGTCGCCAGCGTCAGGTGATCCGATCATCGTACCTTCTCAGGACGTTGTATTGGGTCTTTACTACATGACTCGTGACAAGATCAACGTGAAAGGCGAAGGTATGTACCTTGCTAGCCCAGCTGAGGCTGAGAAGGCATACCGTACTAAGACTGCTGAGCTACACGCTCGCGTTAAAGTTCGTATCACTGAGACTGTTAAAGACGAAGATGGCAACAGCACAACTGAGACTAAAATGGTTGATACAACTATCGGTCGTGCAATGCTATGGCAAATCGTGCCAGCAGGTCTTCCGTACAGCATCGTTAACCAAAAGCTAGGTAAGAAGCAGATCTCTCACCTACTTAACGAGGCTTACCGTAAGCTAGGTCTAAAAGACACTGTAATCTTCGCTGACCAAATCATGTACACAGGTTTCGCTTACGCGGCACTTTCTGGTGTATCTGTTGGTATCGACGACATGGTTGTTCCAGCAGCTAAGTACACTGAGATCGAAGAAGCGGAAGCAGAAGTTCGCGAAATCCAAGAGCAGTACCAATCTGGTCTTGTAACTGCGGGTGAGCGCTACAACAAAGTGATCGATATTTGGGCATCGACCAACGATCGCGTAGCTAAGTTGATGATGGAAAACCTATCTTCTGAAACTGTTGTTAACCGCGACGGTGAAGAAGAGCAGCAAGAATCATTCAACAGCATCTACATGATGGCCGACTCGGGCGCACGTGGTTCTGCAGCTCAGATTCGTCAGCTTGCAGGTATGCGTGGTCTGATGGCGCGTCCAGATGGTTCAATCATCGAAACGCCGATCACTGCGAACTTTAAAGAAGGTCTAAACGTACTTCAGTACTTTATCTCAACGCACGGTGCTCGTAAGGGTCTTGCGGATACAGCACTGAAAACAGCGAACTCCGGTTACCTAACTCGTCGTCTAGTAGACGTTGCTCAAGACGTTGTTGTACACGAGCATGACTGTGGCACCCATGAAGGTGTTGACATGATGCCGCACATCGAAGGTGGTGACGTTAAAGTTGCACTTTCTGAGCTGGCTCTAGGTCGTGTAGTTGCAGAAGATGTACTGAAGCCAGGTACTGAAGATGTACTGATCCCACGTAACACTCTAATTGATGAGAAGTGGTGTCAGATCATGGAAGAGAACTCAGTTGACCGCATGAAAGTGCGCTCTGTAGTTACCTGTGATGCAGACTTCGGTTGTTGTGCTCAGTGTTACGGTCGTGACCTAGCACGTGGTCACCTAGTGAACCAAGGTGAAGCAGTGGGCGTTATCGCTGCTCAGTCTATCGGTGAGCCGGGTACACAGCTTACGATGCGTACGTTCCACATCGGTGGTGCGGCATCTACTGCAGCAGCAGAGAACAGCATCCAAGCTAAGACGACTGGTACAGTTAAGCTACACAACGCTAAATTCGTTATCAACAAAGATAAGAAGCTTGTAATCACTTCTCGTGCTTCAGAGCTGACTATCATCGACGAATTTGGTCGTACTAAAGAGAAACACAAACTACCTTACGGTTCTCTACTATCTAAAGGCGACAACGACGCAGTTGAAGCCGGTGAAACAGTAGCGAACTGGGAAGCGCACACTATGCCAATCATCACTGAAGTGGCAGGTCGCATCCAGTTTGTGGACATGATCGATGGCGTTACAGTTTCTCGTCAAACAGATGACCTAACAGGTCTATCTTCAAGCGAAGTAACTGAAGCAGCAGCTCGCCCAGCAGCAGGTAAAGATATGCGTCCAGCTATCAAACTTGTTGATGCGCAAGGTAACGACGTAATGATCCCTGGTACTGAAATGCCAGCTCACTACTTCCTACCTGGTAAAGCGATTGTAAACATCGAAGACGGCGCAGAAGTAGGCGTGGGTGATACTCTATCTCGTATCCCTCAGAAATCTGGCGGTAACAAAGATATCACCGGTGGTCTACCACGCGTAGCTGACCTATTCGAAGCTCGTAAGCCGAAAGAGCCTGCGATTCTTGCTGAGCACACAGGTACAGTAAGCTTCGGTAAAGAAACGAAAGGTAAGCGTCGTCTAGTAATCACTCGTGAAGGCGGTGACGCTTACGAAGAGATGATTCCTAAGCATCGTCAGCTTAACGTATTCGAAGGCGAGAAAGTTGAACGTGGTGACGTGATCGCAGATGGTCCAGAGTCTCCACATGACATTCTACGTCTACGTGGTATCCACGCTGTGACTCAATACATCGCGAACGAAGTTCAAGAAGTATACCGTCTACAAGGCGTTAAGATTAACGATAAGCACATCGAAACTATCGTTCGTCAGATGCTACGTAAGTGTACAATCACGCACGCTGGCGACTCTACAGAGTTCCTAGTGGGTGAGCAGGTTGAATACGCGAACGTTAAGATTGCTAACCGTCAGCTAGAAGCTGAAGGCAAAGAGCTAGTTCGTTTCGAGCGTGAGCTACTTGGTATTACTAAGGCATCTCTAGCGACTGAATCGTTCATCTCTGCGGCATCGTTCCAGGAAACAACTCGCGTACTAACAGAAGCTGCGGTTTCTGGTAAGCGTGATGAGCTACGTGGTCTGAAAGAAAACGTAATTGTTGGTCGTCTAATCCCAGCAGGTACAGGTTTCGCTTACCACCAAGATCGTCAAGCTAAGCGTGTAGAAGAGCAAGAAGGTCCTTCAGCTGAACAAGCGACTGACAACCTTGCAGCGCTACTAAACGCAGGTTTCTCTGCAGACGAGTAATCGCTAGCTAAGAAATGACAAAAGGCACCTTCGGGTGCCTTTTTTGTTTTTGGAGAGCGGGTAGCGGGAACGGACTTTGTCCTATGGAAAACTGGATCGGGCTGCGCCCTACGAGAACACTGCGTTCCGAGAGTCGAGACTGGACTTTGTCCTTCGAGAGGTGTCCATTCCCGCATCCCGCATCCCGCATCCCGCATCCCGCATCCCGCATCCATAGCGAAGCGTTCCTAAGTAAAAAGGGTTGACGCAAAACGCCAACCCCTCAAAACTTTCTCGCTTCTCGCTTCTCGCTTCTCGCTTCTCGCTTCTCGCTTCTCGCTTCTCGCTTCTCGCTTCTCGCTAAGCCCCAGGCGGAATCGCCAAGCTATCTGCGATAAGTTGAATCAACTGATCTTCCACTTCAAAGCGTACTTCGAGCAGTTCGCCCACTTTTGACATATCTGCTTCAAAGCTGGGTAGCTCATCATCAGCACTGACGCTGACATACTTATCGTTGAACTCAAGCAAAGGTTCTGTAGTTAAAACGATCTTGGCATAGGTCGCGTCGATTTCGTTGTTAGTCTTAAAGCCCGTTGCTTGCCATTTCTTCATCACCATATCGTAGATCTTGAAGTGGCCTTCAGAAATGTAATCAACCACATGATCGCAGAATGAGCTGATCTGTTTTGGGGAAGGAAGTTCGACGACGTTAGAGTGGCCGTTTGCAGGTTGAAGGGAGCCCAGCTGACAATATTCGACAATTAGTGATTGTCTTGTTTCGAGCCAGTGGTCGATGACTTCGCTTGAGCCACCCCATTGTTCTTGTGTTTGTTTGAATTTATTCAGCATGACCATATCCTCATGATCGGATCACTTCTCCGGTGATCATTACGCTTTGACTCCCAAAGCACGTACAGAGTACAACCTCTTGTCCTTACTAGAATTTATAGTCTCAAAATTGACTGACTACAAACTCTGGTATGAATTTAGATTGCCAGTAAAATAGACGAACTGCAAGCGAAGAGGTGAGTCAATGTTGAATAAAAGTGACACAAACCGTACGAAGAATGCTTATTGGTGTGTTGTATCAGGAAGCGATGTTTGGCTGCAAAACGGCCAGTTGCCTAAGGGAAGTGCTGAGAGTTTAAACTTACCCTATGAGCAGGCAATTGAAGTCGGGCAGTGGGAGAGTTGCCCGCTGATGTGGCTTAATGAAGCGGATGTGTCTGAGGAGCTTGAGCTGACCTCTTTGCGTGATTGTTTGCATTTTCCAGAGCCGCTCTTTCTGCTGATGAGTAAGGCAATTCAGTACGGACATATGAGCCAAAGTCTACGCTTTTGCCCTCAGTGTGGTGGTCGAAACCACCTTAATCACAATCAATTAGCCATGCAGTGTGGTGATTGCCGAACCTTACATTATCCGCGTATCTTCCCTTGTATCATTGTTGCTGTGCGTAACAAGCAGCAAATTTTACTTGCGCAACACCCGAGACATCGTAATGGTATGTATACCGTCATCGCGGGTTTTCTCGAAGTCGGTGAGACTTTAGAGCAGTGCGTTGCGCGAGAGGTCAAGGAAGAAACTGGAATAGAGGTGACTAACATTCGTTACTTTGGCAGTCAGCCTTGGGCATTTCCGTCGAGCATGATGATGGGCTTTGTCGCCGACTATCAATCGGGGGAGTTGAAGCCCGACTACAGTGAGCTTAGTGATGCGCGCTGGTTTGGGATCGAAGAGTTACCGCCCGTTGCCCCAGTCGGAACGATTGCTCGACAATTGATTGAATATACGCTGGATGAGATTAAGCTATCTAGCTGAAATATAGATAAAAAAAACCCTCCAGAAGGAGGGGGTAAGTAAGATGTCGTTATGAGATGCCAAGCACTGTGTGCTCGGTTTATAATTGTAGTTTTCGCTAGCAAACAAATTTTTAACACTGATACTTAGTGGGTGCAAATTAAGCACTGATTTAAAAGTTAATAACTTGATCTAGGTTGCAAAGCACACAGCTTTTGCGAGTCAAACAGTGTTAGAATAGCCGCAACAAAAATGAGCCTAAAAATTGGAAAAACGGAATGACTGAATTAAAGAATGACCGCTATCTTCGTGCGCTACTAAAAGAGCCAGTAGATTACACTCCAGTATGGATGATGCGTCAGGCAGGTCGATACCTTCCAGAGTACAAAGCAACTCGCGCAGAAGCGGGTGACTTCATGTCTTTGTGCAAGAATGCAGAGCTAGCATCAGAAGTAACGCTTCAACCTTTGCGCCGTTTTCCTCTTGATGCCGCGATTCTGTTCTCTGATATCCTAACTATTCCTGATGCAATGGGCCTTGAGCTACGTTTCGCGGCAGGTGAAGGTCCTGTATTTGACAAGCCAATTACTTGTAAAGCGGACGTCGAAAAGATCGGTATTCCAGATCCAGAGGGTGAGCTTAAATACGTAATGAACGCAGTGCGTCAGATCCGTAAAGATCTTAATGGCGATGTACCGCTAATCGGTTTCTCTGGCAGCCCATGGACGCTGGCTACTTACATGGTTGAAGGTGGTAGCTCTAAAGCTTTCACTAAGATCAAGAAGATGATGTACGCAGAACCACAAACGCTACACCTGCTATTAGATAAGCTAGCAGACAGTGTTATTGATTATCTAAACGCTCAGATCAAAGCGGGTGCGCAATCTGTGATGGTATTCGATACTTGGGGTGGTGTGCTTACTCCGCGTGACTACAACCTATTCTCACTGCAATACATGCATAAAATCGTAGACGGCCTAATCCGTGAAAACGATGGCCGTCGTGTTCCAGTTACGCTGTTTACTAAGAACGGTGGTATGTGGCTAGAGCAAATCGCAGCAACGGGTTGTGATGCAGTCGGTCTAGACTGGACAATCAACATCCAAGACGCGGTTAAACGTGTGGGCGATAAAGTGGCACTACAAGGTAACATGGATCCATCTATGCTTTACGCTTCTCCAGAGCGTATCCGTGAAGAGGTCGCAACCATCCTTGAAGGTTTCGGCGACGCAGGCACAGGTCACGTGTTTAACCTGGGTCACGGCATTCACTTAGATGTGCCGCCAGAAAATGCGGGCGTATTTGTTGAAGCGGTACATGAGTTATCCAAGCCGTACCACAAATAATTGAGTAATTTATGAAAAGCGCCTGATACGACCAGGCGCTTTTTTGTTATAGGTTACACTAGCCGCTATACTGCCGTTAGACATATAGAAAGGAATGCGGATAATTCATGAAAACTCGTGACAAGATAGTGCTAGCTGCACTGGAACAATTTAACCAGCATGGTGAGCGTAATATCACAACCAATCATATTGCCGCACATATCGATATTAGTCCGGGTAACCTGTATTACCACTTCCGTAACAAGCAAGAAATCGTGCGCGAGATCTTCGCTTTATACTCTAATGAACTTCTTGAGCGCTTCACGCCTATTCAAGGTCAGCAAGAGAGCTTAGTTCTTCTCAAGCACTATCTGGATTCGATCTTTACTTTGATGTGGAAGTATCGCTTCTTCTACGCTAATTTGCCGGAGATCCTTCAGCGCGACGAACAGCTACATGAAGAATACATCCAGGTTCAAGAAAAGCTACAAACCAATCTCATCAATATCATGCAAGCGTTTGTCGACCTTGAGCTTGTGTCTGTGGAAGATAGTGAGATGAAGTCACTGGTGACCACACTGCATATGATTGCTTCAAGTTGGCTAGGCTACCAAGCTGCTATGTCACCTAAAACAAAGATCACCGAGCAGGTTATCCATCAGGGCATGCTGCAAATGATTTCTGTAGTAAAACCGAAAGCCACGACGCAAGGCTTGGAGCAGCTTCAATTATTGGAAGATGGCGTTAAAGCAATTCATGCTTAGTCATAACTAATTGAAATTGTTCAATCAGTGAGAACCCATTAGAGTATCGAGAGATATTTTAATGGGTTTTGTTTTATGCACTTCGATGTATTCAATGGTGATGCCGACGGGATCATCGCTCTGCTTCAACTCCGTTTAGCTGAACCAAAGGTCGCTGCTTTAGTGACAGGTGTTAAGCGCGATATTCAATTGCTAGAAAAGCTAGAGACGAGCAGTGGTGATTCAGTCACGGTTTTGGATATCTCGATGGAAAAGAACAAGTCCGGTCTAGAGAGGCTGTTAGCTATGGGTCTAGACGTGTTCTACGCCGATCACCATAAGTCTGGAGATATCCCGAATCAGCCCAATTTAGAAGCGCACATTGATCTAGATGCAAACACTTGTACTGCGTTGATCATCGATAAACTACTTAACGGACGTTTCCACTCATGGGCTATTACCGCAGCCTACGGTGACAATCTGATTGCTAAAGCGGATAAGCTAGCTGATAAGGCAGGTTTGAGTGATGAGCAAAAACAACAACTCAAAGAGCTAGGGACACTCATCAACTACAATGGTTACGGTGCAGAGTTAGAAGACCTGCATTTCCATCCTGCAGCACTGTTCCAAGAGCTTTTGGCCTACGATGATCCTTTTGCTGTTATTGCTGATCAAAACTCCCCATTTGTATTTTTGCGTACGGCTTATCAGGCAGATATGGATGGTGCATTGGCGATAAAAGCTAAATATCGCAGCGCTAAGTTATCTGTCTTTGAATTACCCAATCAGGCGTCATCTCGCAGGATCAGTGGTGTTTATGGTAATCACTTGGCAAATCAAACGCCAAACTCTGCGCATGCGGTATTAACGGAAAACAGTGATGGAACATATACCATTTCACTACGCGCGCCGCTGAACAATAAACAAGGGGCAGGGGATATTTGTACACAGTTTCCAAGTGGCGGTGGACGAGCAGCCGCTGCGGGGATTAATGCATTACCTAAAGAGCAGTTAAATGCATTTATCGAGGTAGTTGAGCAATACTATCGCGGGTAAAGTCGCTTGGATTGGGCGTTCAACGCTAATTGAACGCCACATTGGTTGCTATTAACGGGTTAGCCAGCTCTTAGGGTTTTGAGTTTTACTGTTACGGCGAATCTCAAAATAGAGTGATGGGCGTGGTTGGCCTCCGGTATCGCCAGCTAAAGCAATACTTTCACCTGCAATGACTTTATCACCTTCCTTCTTAAGTAGGCTCTGGTTAAAGCCATACAAAGTCATGTCACCCTTACCGTGGTCGAGTAAAACCACTAAGCCGTAGCCGCGTAAGTAGTCAGCAAAGACGACAGTTCCTGAATAAACCGCTTTCACTGATTGACCGTAGTTGGCATTAATTACCATACCTTTCCAATTGATCTGCCCGGTTTGGCGAGAGCCATAGTTGTGCAGAATCTTACCTTTGACCGGCCATGGCAGTTTGCCCTTTTGACGAGCTAGACCATCCATAGGGACGGCGTTGCGCTTAGCGGCTTTAGCTATTTCTGCTTTCAGTCGAGTTTCATTGCGTTGCAGCTCAGAGAGGTAAACCTTGTCATTGGAAATGCTCTTACGTATCTGTGAGACAGTCCCTTTACGTTTAGACTGAGTACTTGCCAGTTGATCGCGTTTGTTGGTCTGCTGTTTAAGCAGGTTGGTGATTTGCTGTTTCTCAAGCTTGAGCTGTTCGCGGCTATCATCTAGCTCACCAACCGTTTTCTCTAGCTCAGCAATCGTAGTTGCTCGTTCTTTAGCAAGGTGTTGGAAATACTGGCTAATTCTATCTTCTTCGACACCTTGATTAAGAATATTCGAGGAGGTTTTAGCACGTTGAGTGACGTAGTAAGTTTGAATAAGCTCAGCCAGCTTATCGCTTTGAGCTTTCTTTTGTTGTTCGAGCAGATCGACTTTAGACTCAAGATTACGGATATTTTTATTCGTATTGGCTAAAGAGGCCTTGGATTCTTTGATCTCTTTTTCTAAACGAGTGATCGTGATTTCTTGGGATTTGAGCGATTTTTGCAGTGAGTCGAGTTTCTTTTGTTGGGAAGACAGTGACTGCTTTTGGCGAGAGATCTCACCGCTGACACCTTTTAGCTCGGAGTTGTTTGCTGCATAGCTAGGAGTGATTGAGTAAGAACAAAGCATCAACCCGAGCGTAAGCCAAACCTTGTTGGTAAACAGAGTCTTTAGTGGGGTGCTAGCCATGTTACAAATTTGCCCTAACTATTTGAGAAGCATCCAGTATACCCAAACCTTTTGATCAGAAGAAAGCGCAATGTCAAAACTTGTTACTGAGCCTCTGAAAACAAAAAGCCCGAGCAATGGCTCGGGCTTTGAAATGCGGGAGTAAAAGTTAATTACTTAACTAGAACTTCACCTGTCATCTCTGCTGGAATTTCCAGACCGACTAGAGAAAGCATAGTTGGAGCTAGGTCAGACAGTTTCCCGCCTTCTTTGAACTCAACCTCTTTCTCACCAACGTAGATTAGAGGAACTGGTAGGTTAGTGTGAGCAGTGTGCGTGCCACCTGTCTCTGGGTCTACCATCATTTCCGCGTTACCGTGGTCAGCAGTGATCAGCATTTGGCCGCCAACTTCTTCGATAGCAGCCGTTACTTTAGCAACACATGCATCAATTGCTTCGATCGCTTGCTCTGCTGCTTCGTAAACGCCAGTGTGACCAACCATATCTGGGTTAGGGTAGTTACAGATGATAGTGTCGTACTTACCAGATTTGATCGCCGCAACCATCTTCTCTGTGAGTTCTTCTGAGCTCATTTCTGGTTGTAGGTCGTAAGTTGCTACTTTTGGAGAAGCAACAAGTTGACGCTCTTCGCCGTCGAATTCGCTCTCAACACCACCGTTGAAGAAGAACGTTACGTGTGCGTATTTCTCTGTTTCAGAGATACGTAGCTGAGTTTGACCTTGCTTAGATAGCCACTCACCGTAAGTGTTCTCTAGAGACGCTGGTGGGAATGCGATTGCTAGTGGGATGTCAGCAGCGTACTGCGTTAGCATTACGAAGTTGATTGCAGGGAATACAGCGCGCTCGAAGCCGTCGAATGCAGGTACGAAAGTACGTGTGATTTGACGTGCACGGTCGGCACGGTAGTTCATGAAGATTACTGCATCGCCATCAGCGATAACTGCGTCTTCTTGACCTTCAGCTTTGATCGCTGTCGCTTTAACGAACTCATCGTTCTCTTCGCGAGCGTAAGCAGCTTCAAGACCAGCCACTGCTGAGTCAAAAGTAAATTCCGCTTTCGCTTGAGTAAGTAGATCGTAAGCAACTTGTACGCGATCCCAGTTGTTATCACGGTCCATTGCGTAGTAGCGACCAACTAGCGATGCCACGCGGCCTTTACCTAGTTTAGCGAATAGCTCGTCAAAACGTTTTAGTGAGTTTTCTGCGCTGCGCGGTGGCGTGTCACGACCGTCTAGGAAGCAGTGTAGGTAAATCTTCTCTGCGCCACGTGCTGCTGCCATTTCAACGGCTGCGTAGATGTGATCTTCGTGAGAGTGTACGCCACCTGGAGACATTAGGCCCATGATGTGTACTGCTTTTTCAGCTTTAACAGCAGAGTCGATTGCTTCAACTAGAGCAGGAGTCTGTGCAAATTCACCGTCAGCGATAGATTTAGTGATGCGAGTTAGGTCTTGGTATACAACGCGGCCTGCACCGATGTTGGTGTGACCTACTTCAGAGTTACCCATTTGACCGTCAGGTAGGCCAACATCCATGCCAGAAGCAGAGATTAGAGTGTTTGGTTTGTTAGCAAACAGGCTATCAAGGAATGGAGTTTTTGCGTTCGCGATCGCGTTGCTTGCTGTATCTTCACGGTGTCCGTAACCGTCAAGAATAACTAGAGCCATAGGCTTCTTAGCTGTCATAGTGATGACCTCGTCAAATTTCAAAGTAACTTTGGAAACTAAATTAGCGTAATTTTACTACACTTTTTAACCAAAACTGTAGGTTAAGATCAAATATTGTTTGTGAAATATTGTTGTTATCTTTCACCTTACTTCCAGTAGGTATTTTTCCCAACCACTTATAATAATCATTTTGTTGTCGTTATTTTCTCGCGTAAGGCGGAAATTGACAGTGGGAAATACCTATTACTCTAATAGCCTATGCGACCAAAATTCCTGTCCCTACAACGGCAACGATGGCCCCTATCCATGCAAAGCGGTTAGGGCGCTTACCTGAGTAAATCCAAAGTATAGGCAACAACATAATTGGTGTTGTGGAAGACAAGAGTGCCACCATACCAACATTTCCTTCCTGAAGGGCGTATAGGATCAACGTCATTCCGACCGCCATAGCGAGGAAACCATTGACTGCGGTAATGGAGAAAATTCGCAGGTTCATGGGATGTGTGGCTCGCGCAAGTTTGGCGCCAGTGAGGAAAAACAGACAGTGAGCAGCAAACGCTGTCATCATACGCATGGCCGATGCCGCAACAGGATCGATTGCTGTTTGCATAACAGGTTTAGCAATAATGCCACCGAGTGCTTGGCAAAGTGCTGCTAGTAAACCTAAACCGACCCCGACCCAAATACTGCCTTTGATTGACTCAAGTTGATTATTGGCTTGCCCTTTACGACCAAAAAATATCGCGGTTAACACGCCAGAAAAAACCAAAGCTGATCCCAACAATTCGAGAGATGTCATGGTTTCGCTAAATAGGAAGTAACCTAGTACAGCGGAGAAGACGGCGTGGCAAGAAAAGAGTAGACCAGCTTGTCTTGGTCCCATGCGATTGAGGCAGGCGAATAGGGCAGTATCTCCGATGAAGATACCGATCACGCCAGATAGCATCATGGCAGAAATGGCGCTGGTTTCTACGCTGGCCCAACCGCCAGTAATCAGTGCCATACCCCCTAAAATCACAGAGGTGCAGCCCATACGCCAACGACTATAGGCAAAGGTTCCTAGATGTTGTGCGGGAACAACAGAAAGTAGACTGGCTACCGCCCAAAGAAATGCCGCTGCCAATGCCAGCCATTCATATCCCATTGACACGAAATCCTTGTGAATTTGGAAGAGTAATGGCTGACAATATGCATTAAAAAAAGTTTAAATCATAGGTTAAACCTTAAAGCGTCCTACCTCGCGGCGCATGGTTTCTGCAGAGTCACGCATGTTATCGGCACTTTCGCTGCTTTGAAGCGCTTGTGAAGCAAGGACATCAGAAGCATCTTTAATCCCTTGCGTATTGCGACTGATATCTTCACTCACAGCTCGTTGCTCTTCGGCTGCACTCGCAATCTGTAGTGCCATATCATTGATTTCAGTAATCGCGTCAGTGATATGACCCAAGCTATCGGCCGCTTGCTGAGCATAGTCGACACTTGTATCGGCAAGCGACGTGCTGCTCTGCATGCTGTTAACCGCTAACTGAGTATTGTTTTGCAGCGTCTCGATCATATTGCGGATCTCTTCGGTTGAGCCATGAGTACGCTGGCTCAGCACGCGAACCTCATCCGCAACGACCGCAAAACCGCGCCCTTGCTCACCAGCGCGTGCCGCTTCAATCGCTGCGTTAAGCGCCAACAGGTTGGTCTGTTCGGCAATCTCTTGAATGGTAGAAAGGATTTGATTAATGCTTTGAGTGTTACTTTCTAACTCAGAGATTACGCCTGCGGCAGCCATGACCTGATCTGCGAGGTCAACGATCGCTTGGCGGTTTTTCTGAATCACTTGTTGGCCATCCTGACAAGCGGTGGATGAAGTTTGAGAAGCGGCAGCTGTGAGCTCTGCATGGCTTGCGACTTCTGCCGCGGTAGCCGACATCTCATGGATGGCTGTCGCTATCTGGTTAACATCATTTTGTTGCGCCTCAACTTGATGAGAAGCCTGTTGTGATAGTTCATTTGCCTGAACAGCTTGGTTGGCGAGCTTTTCACTGTGGTTGATGATGCCGCTGATCATTGCCTGCATTTGACTCAAGAACTGATTCACATGCTCCGCGACTTCACCGATTTCGTCTCGGCGCTTAATCTCGACGCGCTGGGTCAAATCACCTTCACCTTTAGACAGTTGTGAAAGGGATGCTGACAAGTCTTGTAGCGGTTTAAGCAGTTTAGTAATCGTGTAGGTACTGAATGTGGCAATCACTAAATACAGGATGATAGAAGCGAGTGCCGTAAACTGGATTTGTTCGGTAACGGAAGCGAAGGCGAGATCCTTATCGACCACTATACCTAAAGACCAGTCTGTTGTCGGGACATTGGTAACATAGATAAGCTTGTCACCTTGATCCGGCCAACTAATGGTTGATAGGGCTGATTTGCTGACAAGTTCATTGACCATGTTATGGCTTAGAACAGGGTTTAGAACGGTTAAAGGCTGTTGGCTTAGCTTTTCATCCTGATAGGCAACGATGTTGTTGTTACCATCCACCAAGAAGGTAAAGCCATCGTTATCTAACGTGACATTGAGTACTTCACTGATGATGTTAGTGACGGTTAAATCGGCGGCAAGCACCCCTTTTCTTTCACCGGAAAAGGCTTTGGCAAAACTGACAACAATGCTGCCATCAAAATCCTGATAAGGTTCGGTCAGGATTAGCCCAGAGGCTTTCATGGCATCTTGATACCAAGGTCGAGTTCTTGGATCGTAATCGGCAGGCCAGTCTTCAGTTTTATCACCGTAGGCAATGGAGCCGTCATCGAAGCCAGCATAAACGGAAAGAAAATCCCCCGCTCGCTTGGTAACTAGCATTTCACGGTCAGAGTTATCTGACTGGACGATGGTTTTCTCGTTAGCAAGCATCATATCGCTGCGTATGGCTAACCAATCACTAATGTAGCGAGTAGTGGCGTGGCTGACATTGGCCATTTCACTGTTTAGGGCTGAGGTGGTTTCTTGTTTTAATTGGCTTACCGAGATCCAAGCTTGAACCCCGCTGACCACTGCGATAACGATTGCAATCGCAATCTGCATTTTTAGTTTTATTGTATTTCTCATTGCCTTTCCTTCATTTACGAGACAATAGATTGAGAAAAGCGGAGTGGAGAGACACTGGGAGAAGGTGTTTGCCATGTGGAGAGCATCAACCGAACCTCGTGGGCACTACCGCCGGATAGAAATCTCACATTGAAAGTGAAATGGATGTTCTTGTTATTATTGAACTGATTTTATAATCCCAAGCGACTAATTTGCTTGATCTATGTACAGGAACACCGACTAACTTACCTATTTAGGGCGAATATTGATTGAACTGTGACCTTCAGTCAATAAATATTAAATGCCATACGGTAATTAAGTGAGTAGCAGTGCTCCGGCATAAACAATTGCTAAGCCAATCACACCGATAATTAGCCCGGTTTTGGCCATATCTTTGCTCTCGATGAGACCAGTAGAGTAAGCAAGAGAGTTTGGCGGTGTTGATACTGGTAAAATCATGCCAAGCGATGCGGAGAAGGCGACAACGACCAATAATCCTTGCAGTCCACCGACGCTAGCTAAACTCTCCATGGAAGCCCCAATTGCAGCCGCAATTGGCATTAGCAGGTTAGCAGTCGCGGTGTTGGACATGAAGTTTGCCATTAGCCAGCAGACGATCGACAGAGTAAGAACCACGGCAATTGGTGATAGCGATTCGTAATCAATTGCATGCGCTAGGGCGGCGGCTAATCCGGTTTTATCCAAACCAATACCAATCGCAATACCACCGGCGACTAGCCACAGTACATCCCAGTTAATCAGCTTGAGCTCAGCTTTGCCCATAATGCCAGTGAGTGTGAAAACAGCCAGTGGAATAATGGAAACAACATAGGTGTTCATGCCATGCAGTTTGGTCGTCATCCACAGTAGGATGGTTGAAGCAAACGTGGCGTAAACCACCATCGCGCGCCAGTTCTTTTGGAACTGCCCATCTAACTTAAGCTTCATGGTTTGTTGGGAAGATGGGAACAGCTTTTGCAGCAGGAACCAAGCGATAGTCAGTTGCACAGTCACAAAAGGTAATCCCATCATCATCCAACTTAAGAAATCGATACTGTTCTCGCCAGTGAGGTACTGAAGTGCAATGGCGTTCGGTGGCGTACCGATTGGAGTCGCAATACCGCCTGTGTTGGCGGCGATCGGGATACACAGTACTAAGGCTTTAATGCCAATATCGCCTTTAGGTGCCGAAGCGACAATTGGGCCAAGTAATGCAAGCATCATTACCGTTGTTGCGGTGTTGGACATAAACATTGAGAACACGGCAGTAATCAACATTAAGCCAAGCATGATGAACTTAGGCTGGTGGCCAAAAGGCTTGAGCAGTACGCGCGCTAAGTTGTTATCGAGCTCATACTTAGAGGCTGCGATCGCAAGGGCAAAACCACCCATAAACAGAATAATGATTGGCGAAGAGAAGGCGCTGAAGATGTCTGTGTAGTTCATCAACTCCCCCAAGTCATGTCCTGCAGGAGGGTTGCGGAATAAATGTAGCCCTTTGTCGGAAATCATTACCAGCTCTAAGGCGATGATCAAAATCGAAGTCGCAAACACTGGGACGGGCTCTAGTACCCAAAGTAGGGCTGCTAGAAGAAAGATGGCCAATAGTCGATGCTGAATCAGGGTCAGATCATCAATAGGGATCCAGTCAATAGGCATAAACAGTACACCGATTGGCAGACCAAAACTGATCAATAGTTTAATGATAATTCCCGACTCTACCTTTGGCATACAATCCTTTACCTCAAAAGTATTAGTGAAGCCACAGATTAGTTCACAATGAATTAAAGGTCTTAGACCAAGTCTAGAATTTTGATAAACAGTTGAAATTGTTGAGGGAGGTTTGCTTTGGGTCAAAAAAAGCCCCGCGATTGCGAGGCTTCAGAGTCGAACGTTGGTGATTATTCCGCTGCTTGTTCTGCTTGAGCAGTATGAGCGTAAGGTGTACCCATTACCGTAGGTTGACCATTTTGCATAGCGTCATCAAATTTCACCGCATCTTTGGCGAATAGGTTGATAACCGTTGAGCCTAGCTTAAAGCGCCCCATTTCTTCACCCTTCTTAAGGATTACTGCTTTGTCACCTTCAGCTGGGTAGTCCCATTTGTAAACGGTATTGCCGCGTGGTGGGGTTACTGTGCCAGCCCAAACTTGCTCGATACTGCCAACAATTGTCGCACCAACAAGTACCTGTGCCATTGGTCCAAACTCAGTATCAAAAATACATACTACACGTTCGTTACGTGCGAACAGGTTTGGTACGTTCTCAGCAGTCAGCGGGTTAACTGAGAATAGATCACCTGGTACATAAATCATCTGACGAAGTGTGCCGTCACATGGCATGTGTACTCGGTGGTAATCACGTGGTGAAAGGTACAGTGTCGCGAATTCACCGTCGGCAAACTCTTGAGCTAATTCTGCATCTCCGCCTAGCAGCTCTTGCGCCGTAAAGTCATAGCCTTTTGCCTGAATCAGTTTGCCATCAGTAATAGGACCAAACTGGCTAACACAAGCGTCTGCTGGGTGTGTGATAACAGAGGCTTCTTCGGTGATTGGGCGTGCGCCATCTTTTAGCTCACGAACAAAAAATTCGTTAAACGTCTTAAAGTGTTTAGGATCAGAATGAAGTGCTTCATCCATGTTGACGTTGTATTGCTTAATAAACCACTTGATGATTGCTGTTGTTAGACCGCCAGCTTTTGCTGAAGCTAGCTTACCCACTAAGCGCGTTAAACCGTGCTGAGGGATCCAATATTGCAGTCCAACTTTAATCTTATCCATTGTGTTCAATTCCAATGCTATTTTGATGATTGACTATATTCTGGGCGCGAGATGTTACTCAAAATGCGCCCAAAAGTCAGCAGTTGAGAGACCAAATTGCGGTTACAAATCCGCTTTTTTGCTACGAGAGTATTGTCGATTGGCTTTGTTTTCCGCCATGCTTTCGAGGATACGGTGGTAGTTTTCAAAGCGTATTTCGTTGATCTCACCATCTTCAACTGCCTGACGCAGTACACATCCTGGGTCGTCATTGTGTTTACAATCACGGAACTTACAGCCACCTAGATAAGGTCTAAATTCAACAAAGGCTTTAGTCACTTCTTCGGCTTCCAAGTGCCACAGACCAAACTCACGAACTCCCGGTGAGTCAATTAGGTCGCCCCCTGTTGGGATATGGTAAAGGCGAGATGCGGTGGTTGTGTGTTGGCCTAGGCCGGAGTTTTCTGAGATCTCGCCTTCCTCAACATTAAATTGAGGCATAAGCGCATTGACTAGACTTGATTTACCGACACCAGACTGACCGACGAAAATATTGATGCGATCTTTCAGCTCAGCTTCGAGCTCAGCAATACCTTCCCCGGTTTGTTTACTGACAAACAGCACCTTGTAGCCAATGCGCTCGTATTCGTTTAGCCAAGATTTGTATTCAGCCAGTTGTTCTTGTTCTAGAAGGTCGATTTTGTTCAGTACCAGCAGCGGCGCAATGCTTAAGGTTTCAGAGGCGACCAAGTAGCGATCAATGATATTGAGTGAAAGTTCAGGTAAAACTGAAGAAACGATGACCATTTGGTCTACGTTCGCTGCAACGGGTTTTAGGCCGTCGTAGTAGTCAGGACGTGTTAATACAGAAGTTCTTGGCTCGACGGCTTCAACCACACCATTGATGCCTTCCATCGACTCTAGGCCAGGGCGCCAAATAACTTTGTCCCCAGAAACCAGAGATTCGATACCGCGACGAAGATTACAGCGCTGGACTTCTCCGCTTTCGAGATCTTCTATATCTGCGTGTTGTCCAAAACGAGTGATAACCAGGCCTGATTTACTCCCTCCAAGCATAGATTCATCCCACTGGATGGTCTCTTCCTGCTTAAGTTTGCGTTTTTGGTTATGGCGTACACGCCTCACCTGACCTTTGGTTAGCTTTTTCTTTTTAGCCACGTTTCTCTACTTCAGTTGATTAATTTATCGGGTGATACCTGTCTGACAGCGAGTATCTCAATCTATCTTGGGTATCGGAATTTGGGTATAGTACCTCTTTTAGCACAAAACCAATAGGCAACGATTTATGTCCTTTAGCGATCAAAATTTAATTTGGATTGATCTTGAGATGACAGGACTGGACCCAGAAACCCACAAAGTTATCGAAATCGCCACCATAGTGACTGATAGTGAATTGAATATTTTAGCTGAAGGACCTGTACTTGCCATTCATCAGCCAGAAGAAGAACTGGCTAAAATGGATGAGTGGTGTACAACAACGCATACGGGCAGTGGCTTGGTTAAGCGTGTACGCGAAAGTAAAATCGATGAGCAAGAAGCTATCCGTCAAACGATTGAATTTTTAGAAAAGTGGGTACCTAAAGGTAAATCGCCAATTTGTGGTAACAGTGTAGGTCAAGACAGACGTTTCTTGTACAAGCACATGGCAGAGCTTGAGCAGTATTTCCACTACCGCTACATTGACGTGAGTACGTTGAAAGAACTTACTCGTCGTTGGAAGCCTGAAGTACTTGATGGTTTTTCGAAAACAGGCAGTCACCTTGCGTTAGACGATATTCGAGAGTCGATAGCCGAACTTCAGTACTACCGTAAAACGATTATCTCAATCTAATCGACTTTAGATAACGCCAGCGAGTATCGCTGGCGTTTTTGTTTATGGCACGGGAAGAAAAGCAAACTGAGCAACACCGTGGACTACTTTGGTAATCCCTCGATTTGTTTTGTCTGCAACGATGAGTGCCATCATGTCTTGAATCATAACCATTTTAGTGAATCGGCGGTCAAAGCTGATATCACCACCATTTTCATCGGTATCATTACTGTAAATCAGTGGGTTCCCATATTGGTCTTTGCGATGATAGAGTCGCCACACGAAGATCTCTATGTTTCGCGCGCTGTTATATAAAGACTGCTCATCTAACGAGTCGATGATAAAGAACTCTTGCTGGTGGTTGTATGAACGGCGCAGCATCTCTGATAGGCCGACGATAGCGGCAAATACTCGGTCTCCCTGAAAGTTCTCATCAAAACTTAGCAAGATTGCATCAATTCCAGTGACACCATTGAGCTCATCAAAAACCAAAGAGGGAAGTTCGATACTCTCTTCAGAGCCAAAAATCTGGGTGATGCGACTTTCTATCGTTGCTTGCGGGTTCTTATGCAGTTGAATTGGATTGCGGACGTAGAGTTTTCGTGTCAGCTCCATCATCTGTTTCTTAAGCTGTCTCGCATGAACATCCATAACAAAATCAACGTCACTTTTGCCGAGATTACGCATTGGCTTAGGCATAGAGCCGCACCCAACAACTAACGTAGCGACTAATAAGGGAATGAGCGTTCGAAAAACAATCCTTTGCAACGACATGGACACTGAACCTTAACTAGGAGAAATCTTGTAACTATTGGAACGAGGCTTTTATAGCCAATAGTTATATTAAAATTTGTATTCATCAGCGACATTAAGTCACCAAAATGCAGGTCAATATCCCAATTTGCGCATAGGTGAGGTTACTTTTATGTTATTTAACAAAATGCATTTCGTTTAAATTTCAAGCTGTTTTGATGATTGATGTGCGCTTTTCATCCAAACAGGAAAAAAATGGATTTTTTTTGCATGAAGGACTTGCATCACAAAAAAATGCTCTTATAATTCGCAGCCCTGAACGACGGAAACGTTGTTGATGCGACACTAGCTCAGTTGGTAGAGCGCAACCTTGCCAAGGTTGAGGTCACGAGTTCGAACCTCGTGTGTCGCTCCAAATTTAAAGCTGTCATCGTGCTTAACGGTGAAACAATACGGACGCGGGGTGGAGCAGCTTGGTAGCTCGTCGGGCTCATAACCCGAAGGTCGTCGGTTCAAATCCGGCCCCCGCAACCAAAGCGACACTAGCTCAGTTGGTAGAGCGCAACCTTGCCAAGGTTGAGGTCACGAGTTCGAACCTCGTGTGTCGCTCCAAATTTAATGCTGTCATCGTGCTTAACGGTGAAACAATACGGACGCGGGGTGGAGCAGCTTGGTAGCTCGTCGGGCTCATAACCCGAAGGTCGTCGGTTCAAATCCGGCCCCCGCAACCAAAGCGACACTAGCTCAGTTGGTAGAGCGCAACCTTGCCAAGGTTGAGGTCACGAGTTCGAACCTCGTGTGTCGCTCCAAATTTAATGCTGTCATCGTGCTTAACGGTGAAACAATACGGACGCGGGGTGGAGCAGCTTGGTAGCTCGTCGGGCTCATAACCCGAAGGTCGTCGGTTCAAATCCGGCCCCCGCAACCAAAGCGACACTAGCTCAGTTGGTAGAGCGCAACCTTGCCAAGGTTGAGGTCACGAGTTCGAACCTCGTGTGTCGCTCCAAATTTGAAGGCTTTCATCATGCCTTAAATGGTGAATACGGACGCGGGGTGGAGCAGCTTGGTAGCTCGTCGGGCTCATAACCCGAAGGTCGTCGGTTCAAATCCGGCCCCCGCAACCAAAGCGACACTAGCTCAGTTGGTAGAGCGCAACCTTGCCAAGGTTGAGGTCACGAGTTCGAACCTCGTGTGTCGCTCCAAATTAATAGCCCTCATCGTGCTTAACGGTGACAAAGATGCGACACTAGCTCAGTTGGTAGAGCGCAACCTTGCCAAGGTTGAGGTCACGAGTTCGAACCTCGTGTGTCGCTCCAATTTGATAGCCTTCATCGTGCTTAACGGTGATAAAGATGCAACACCCGCTCAGTTTGATTGAGCGCAACCTTGCCAAGGTTGAGGTCACGCCTTTTTGTTTATGAATAGGGAACCTCGTGTGTCGCTCCAAATCTCCTTCAAATGATTTTCATTTGAATAGACCTTATGGTCACCGCTCTTTAGCTAATGCTGCGAAGCATGAACCCCAAATCAGTAAAAAGTCCTCCTAGTTTTTAGGTGGGCATTTTTATGTCTCAATATTAAATCTCAGCACGAGATGTGCTCAGTCAGAATCAATAGCAAGCATTATGTGAGCTAGGGTTTGGCATGTTAGTCAACAGACTTATCCACAGATGTGTAATTGTGGATAACTTGGTGGGTAACCTGATTTTTATTCATGTATAACGCTTGACTAAAACGATCTTTTTGTTGTTGAAACTTTCTTACTTAATATCAAATTTATTGTAAATGCTTGATTTTTAAGATTATTCTTCATTTGAGGTTAGTTGAGTTAGTAGTTGTTTACGATCATTAAGTCACTGTTTTTTGATCCTAGTCATTTATCACCACTGTGATTAACTTCTCCACCTGTAAGAAAATGAGTAATCATTCTTTCTTTTTTCCACATTTTGGTTTTTGGAGCTAGGTCAAACTCTGAGTGGCTAAGTTCGGCAAGCATTATGCATCGCGTGGTAAGCCTTTTTCGACAATTCTAATCAACCTATTTAGCTTAGTTGATTGAGCAGGGATTTGCGTTCGTTGTTGCTCTAAAGCCCACTTAATATGTATATCTAGGGTTTCACTTATACCTAGGCGATTCTCTAGCGCTTCAATGATATCGATAGAGTAGGGAGCATTTCCCATTGCGACTGACAGGTTTCTTAGCCATTGCAAATGCCCGATACGGCGAATAGCTGAACCTTCCATATTTTTTAAGAAAGTCGCCTCATTCCATTTAAAAAGTTCAACGAGATTTGCATTGGTCAATGCTTCTCTACGATGAAAGTCTTGCTGATCGGTTAAATCGGAAAAGCGATTCCAAGGGCAGACAAGTTGACAGTCGTCGCAACCATAGATTCTGTTGCCCATGGCTTTGCGAAACTCTTCTGGGATGACACCGTCAAATTCAATGGTTAAGTAGGAGATACAGCGTCTTGCGTCGACAATACCATTATCTACGATGGCTTGTGTCGGGCATGAGGTAATACAAGCTTTGCATTTGCCACATTCATCAACGCTGGGTTCGTCGACTGGAAGAGGAAGGTCTATCAGTAACTCACCAAGGAAAAACCATGAGCCACACTCTTTATCTAGAATAAGTGAATGTTTTCCAGTCCAGCCCAATCCGGCTTTCTGCGCCAAAGGCCTTTCAAGTATCGGTGCAGAATCAACAAAAGGTCGGTGGCCAAAGTTGCCAACTTCTTGTTCTATTTTTTGCCCGAGCTTTTTTAACTGGTTGCGGATTAACTTATGATAATCACGCCCAAGAGAGTAGCGACTTATATAGGCTTGAGTCGGATCCGATAGATTGGCGGCAAATTGCGCTTCAGGAGGCAGGTAGTTCATACGTACGCTAATGACACGTACAGTACCCGGCAGCAATTCGGCAGGACGCGCTCTCATCATCCCGTGACGAGCCATCCAGTCCATTTCTCCGTGATAGCCTGCATCAAGCCATTTTTGTAGTTCAGCTTCATGCTCAGAGAGATCTACATCGCAGATGCCAACTTTTTGGAAGCCAAGTTCTTGGCCCCAAATTTTGATCTTGTCTGCGAGCGCTTGGTAGTTCATTCTGATTGCTCCGGGTAAAGGGGGCAGGATCTTAACGGATCTTATATGCAGGATCTAGCCAAGGAAAAGCGAAAAATGGCAAGAAATCGCTGATTTTTCGTTTTACTTACACAAGATCTCTTGTCTCTCAATTCCAACCCAGTTTACTATTCCAGTTCTTTTGATTTTTATATAGTCACAGCGTAGAGATTGATCTTCATGACCACCAAACAATTTGCCCTTAAAGATGAACAAGCAACGATTCAATTAGGGACAGCATTGGCACACTTGTGCTCTCAGCAAACCACCATCTACTTACACGGTGATTTGGGTGCAGGTAAAACGACATTTAGTCGTGGTTTTGTTCGCGCGCTTGGTCATGAAGGCAATGTAAAAAGCCCAACCTACACTCTCGTTGAACCTTATCAATTGGATCAGTGGCAGGTTTACCATTTTGATCTTTACCGTTTAGCGGATCCTGAAGAACTTGAGTTTATGGGGATCCGTGATTACTTCACTTCCGATGCTATCTGTTTGGTGGAGTGGCCTGAGAAAGGACAAGGTCTGCTGCCAGAAGCCGATCTGGATATTGATCTTCGTTACGACGGAGAGGCACGTGTTGTTGTACTGACGGCAAATAATCAGTACGGATGTCAATTATTAGAACAGTTGGAGTTATGTTGAAGAGTACTTTTATAAGAGCTGTTTTCTTTCCATTTCTTCTTGCTCTTACTCTTGCGCCCGGTTTTGCATTTGCAAACGCGCTAGAAGGGATTCGTGTTTGGCCTTCTCCTGATGAGACACGTGTTGTCATCGATCTTTCATCAGAAGCTGACTACAGCTATTTTACGCTCTCTAGTCCAGAGCGTTTAGTCGTTGATTTAAAGAAAACGTCTCTGAGCACTAAGCTGCCTATCAACATCACCGATAGTCCAGTCTTGAAAAAGATCCGTAAAAGCTCTCCGCCCAATAAAGGCACTTATCGTTTGGTGTTTGAGCTAAAACGAAAAGTGACTCCTCAACTGTTTAAGCTTGCACCCACTCCGGGTGGGCAATATGGTCACCGTCTTGTGATCGATATGCCTCATGGCAGTCAGAAGAAAGCAACCTCAACTCCTGCAAAATCAAGCAGCTCGACAACAGTGAGCCGCGATGCTTCTCAGTTGGCCGGAACGGCAGATATCGTAGTGGCGATTGACCCTGGTCATGGTGGCGAAGACCCAGGTTCAATTGGTCCGAGCAAAAAATATGAAAAGCATGCGACCTTAGCAATTTCTAAGAAGATCGTTGCCCAAATCAATGCTGTGCCGGGGATGAAAGCCGTACTGACCCGAGGCGGTGATTACTTTGTCAATTTAAACAAACGTTCAGAGATAGCTCGCCGTAATAAAGCACACTTGCTGGTTTCGATTCACGCCGATGGTTTCCATACGCCTCAACCGCGCGGTGGTTCGGTGTTTGTCTTAAATACTCGTCGAGCAAACTCGGAGATAGCGCGTTGGGTAGAGAATCATGAGGAACAATCTCAATTATTAGGTGGGGCTGGTGAAGTCCTATCAAAGAACAATAACGATAGGAATGTCAGTCAAACTCTGCTTGATCTGCAGTTTAGCCACTCACAAAAAGAAGGTTATAAACTGGCAACGAAGATCCTGCGAGAAATGACGCGAGCTGGCATCAAGCTGCACAAGAAAGATCCGGTTAACGCAAGCTTAGCGGTATTGAAGTCACCAGATATTCCTTCTGTACTCGTTGAGACGGGCTTCATTACTAACCCGACCGAAGAAAGATTGTTGTTCCAGCGCAGCCACCAAGACAAACTGGCGCGCTCGCTTGCTAAGGCGATTGTCCAGTATTTTGAGGCAAACCCTCCAGAAGGCACTCTGTTTGCTAATCGCGGTAAAACCATCAAGCACAAAGTGGCACGCGGTGAGTCGCTGTCGTTGATAGCCAGTAAGTATGGTACGTCGACGAAAGCGATTATGCAGACCAATAAGCTCAAGAGCACCAGCTTAGCCATTGGTCAGATCCTGACGATTCCGGGTTCAAGTAAGTCTATCTCGGTGCCACAAATTAAGAATCCAGTCGAAACTAAGACTTTGACTCACGTAGTACAGCGTGGCGAGTATCTAGGAAAGATCGCAGAGAAGTACAAAGTTTCAGTTGCTGCGATTAAGAAAGAAAACAAGCTCAAGTCTGATACATTAAAGCTTGGGCAAAAGTTAAAGATTACTGTGAGTATGAAAGATCAACCACTACGTAAGCACACAGTTAAGCGTGGTGAGTTCTTGGGCAAAATTGCTAGCAAGTATCAGGTCAGTGTGAACAACATTCGCAAAGCCAATAACTTGCGTTCTGATCAGTTGGCGGTTGGTCAGGTGTTGATCATTCCCCACAACTAAAGTGAGTGCCAGACGTGACGATTAAGATCCTTCCTGCGCGCCTTGCCAACCAAATCGCGGCGGGCGAAGTGGTAGAAAGACCCGCTTCTGTAGTCAAAGAGTTGGTGGAAAATAGCTTAGATTCTGGCGCAACACGTATTGATATTGATATCGAGAAGGGCGGCGCCAAGCTGATCCGTGTGCGCGACAATGGCAAAGGGATCGTCAAAGATGAGTTAGGTCTGGCGTTAAGTCGACATGCGACGTCGAAGATTCACACCCTTGACGATCTGGAAGCGATCATTAGTTTAGGCTTTCGTGGTGAAGCCTTAGCGAGTATCAGTTCTGTTGCTCGTTTAACCATGACCTCACGACCCGCGACGCAAGAGCAAGCATGGTCAGCGTACAGTGAAGGTCGTGAGATGCAGGTTAAGCTTCAGCCTGCTGCTCATCCAATTGGCACCACGGTTGAAGTGCTTGATCTGTTCTTCAATACGCCAGCGAGACGCAAGTTTCTACGTACAGAGAAAACCGAATTTACTCATATTGATGAGTTATTGAAACGGATTGCGCTGAGCCGCTTTGACGTTACGATCAATCTCAGACACAACGGCAAACTCATTAAGCAGTATCGTGCGGCGAAAACTGAGGCACAGGCAGAAAAGCGGATTGCAGCTGTGTGTGGCAACGCCTTTGTGCGTAATATGCTTAAAATAGAGCTAGAGCACCAAGGGCTCAAACTGCATGGTTGGATCACCACGCCAGAGGGCGCTCGTCAGCAAAGCGATCTGCAATACTGTTACGTTAATGGCCGCATGATGCGTGACAAACTGATCAATCACGCGATTCGTCAAAGCTATGAGACTAGCCTTCGCCCCGATCAGTTTGCGACATATGTGCTCTTTATCGAACTCGATCCACATCAAGTCGATGTTAATGTGCACCCTGCCAAGCATGAAGTTCGTTTCCATCAAGCGCGTCTTGTGCATGACTTCATCTATCAAGCGCTAAGCGATGCCTTGGCTCAAAGTGCCCATATTGATAAGCCTGAACAAACCGCGTCTGCATTCCATGTAGAGCAGCCATCAAACCCTACGGATGAGCCAGAGCCCATTTCTGCACCTCGTGAAGTGGCCAATCGTACGTCTCAACAAGAATATCGCGCAATTGAGTCAGTGCCCTCTTATCCTGGTAAAGCCGATTATGCCGAGAGTCGAGAGAGTGTGCGTGAGGCGCAGCCAAGAAATGAATGGCAAGAATCTCGCCCGCTAAACAAGCCAAGAGTCACTGAGCGTTATAGCGAACCTGCACCGAGCAAGCAGGAAGTGAAAGCCTATCAGGATTTACTCCAAACGCCGGAGATCGCTGAAGCTGAAGAAGCACAAATTCCAGCGGAAAAGACGAATTCAAATGAACAAGTTGACACTCAGGTTGTCGAATCGTTAGGAAAAGCAATCCATGTCGTACAAGGTCGGTATCTTGTGATGGCAGATAAGCAAGGTACGCGTTTGGTCAACCTTGCTAAAGCGGAGTGGCTTCGGATCAATGGTCAATTGTCGACGCGCGAAGGTAATTTAAAAAGCCAACCGTTATTGGTTCCTTTGTCGGTTAAGTTAGATGACGCTTTGCTGGAAGTTGCGCAAGCGCTTCAGCCAACGCTCGATACATTCGGCATTGAGCTAAAAGCACGCGGTAATAAGGCGCTGATGATTATGGGCGTGCCTCAACCTTTGAGGCAACAAAACTTGCAACAACTGGTGCCAGATCTGCTATCTTACGCGGTCTCGTGCCAAGCCGCTTCACAGCCGCTGTCACATACCCAGTTAGCAAAATGGCTTAGTGATCATATTACTCAGGTAAAAAGTGACTACACTTTGTCGGAAGCCATCCAGATAATTGCTGATGTAGAGCAATTGTGGCAAGGAAGACTTCCACTTAGTGACCAAACCTTTGTCAAGCCAGTAGATTTTTCTGCAACGATTGCAGCGTTAGAATTATGAACAACACAGAATTACCTTTAGCTCTATTTTTAATGGGGCCAACAGCGTCAGGAAAAACGGATCTTGCGATTCGTTTACGCCAGAAATTCCCAGTAGAAATCATTTCAGTTGATTCGGCACTGATCTACAAAGGAATGGATATTGGTACGGCAAAACCTGATGCCGAGGAACAAGCCCAAGCGCCGCATCGCTTGATCGACATTCTTGATCCTAGTGAAGCCTATTCTGCTGCTGATTTTCGTCGTGATGCGCTGAATGAAATGAATAAAATTGTAGAGCAAGGCAAGATCCCACTTCTCGTCGGTGGCACCATGCTTTACTACAAAGCGTTACTGGAAGGGTTATCGCCACTGCCAGCCGCTGATACTGAAATTCGCCAACAGATAGAGCAAGAAGCATTAGCTTTGGGTTGGGATAAATTACACGATCAGTTAAAAGAGATTGATCCTGTCTCAGCGGAGCGAATCCACCCGAATGATCCACAAAGATTGTCTAGGGCATTGGAAGTTTATCGAATTTCAGGTAAAACTCTTACTGAGTTAACTCAAACTAAGGGCGAAAGCTTGCCGTACCGAGTTAAACAGTTTGCAATAGCTCCCAAGGAAAGGGCAGAGCTCCATCGCCGAATTGAGCTGCGCTACGAGAAGATGATCGAAGCGGGTTTTGAAGATGAAATGCGTGCGCTATATGCTCGCGACGATCTTCACCCAGATCTACCTTCGATTCGTTGTGTAGGTTATAGGCAGATGTGGGACTATTTGGATGGGAACTGCACGTTAGATGAAGCCATTTTTAAAGGCGTCTGTGCAACCCGTCAATTGGCCAAGCGACAAATCACCTGGTTACGCAGCTGGGATGATTTAACTTGGTTAGATAGTGAAAACATTGAACACGCGCTAGAAACTGTCTCAAATGCCATAGCATCTGAAGGTTTTAGCTGTGTATAATGTGATCGCTTTTGCGTGAATGTGCCCTGTAAAGGATCTGTTACTTGAAATTTCGCTTTAAAGCCGTCATAACAAGTAGCGACAGGGTGTTATTTTATTCGTTTAGCTCAGAGCAAAGGCCGCATCTTTTAATGCAGCGCACCACTAGCTAAATAACTAAAACAAAATTACAAAATAAGGAAAATAAAAATGGCTAAGGGGCAATCTCTACAAGACCCATTCTTAAATGCATTACGTCGCGAACGTATTCCAGTATCTATCTACCTTGTAAACGGAATTAAACTACAAGGCCAGATCGAATCATTTGATCAGTTTGTTATCTTGCTGAAAAACACTGTTAACCAAATGGTGTACAAGCACGCTATTTCTACGGTAGTTCCTGCTCGCCCAGTGAGCCACCACAGCGGTGATCGTCCTCAAGGTGATCGTCAGCAAGAGAAATCAGAAGATTAATTCTCTGAATTACCATATTTGTTTGTAAGGAGTTGATTGCTTGTTTGACCGTTATGAAGCCGGTGAGCGAGCCGTACTTGTTCATATCAACTTCACGCAAGAAGGGGAGTGGGAAGATCTCAGCGAATTTGAGATGTTGGTCTCTTCAGCTGGCGTTTCTGCGTTACAAGTTGTAACTGGAAGTCGCCAGTCTCCACACCCTAAATACTATGTCGGAGAGGGTAAGGCTCAAGAGATTGCACAGGCTGTGCAGTTATCTGGCGCTGATATTGTGATTTTTAATCACGCCCTCTCTCCTGCCCAAGAACGTAACCTCGAACAGTTGTGTAAGTGCCGTGTGGTTGACCGTACAGGTCTGATCCTCGATATCTTTGCTCAACGCGCCCGAACTCATGAAGGTAAATTGCAGGTTGAGCTTGCTCAGCTTCGCCATATCTCAACCCGATTGATCCGCGGTTGGACGCACCTTGAAAGACAGAAAGGTGGTATCGGTTTACGTGGTCCAGGTGAAACTCAGTTAGAAACTGACCGACGTCTATTGCGTGATCGTATTAAAGCGATACTGCGCCGTTTAGAGAAAGTAGCTAAACAGCGTGAACAAGGTCGCCGTGCTCGAAATCGAGCGGAAATCCCGACTGTTTCCTTAGTGGGTTATACCAACGCAGGTAAGTCGACCCTATTTAACCGTATTACAGAAGCAGGCGTTTATGCCGCAGACCAGTTGTTTGCTACGCTAGACCCAACTTTACGTAAAATAGAGCTAGCGGATGTTGGCCCGGCAATCTTAGCCGATACGGTAGGGTTTATTCGTCATCTTCCGCACGATCTTGTTGCTGCATTTAAAGCAACACTGCAAGAAACTCAAGAAGCTGACATTTTGTTACATGTTGTAGATGCCAGCGACGACCGTTTTCGTGAGAATATTCAAGCTGTTCATGAAGTGCTAGAAGAGATCGATGCCCACGAGGTACCGTCTCTGGTTGTCATGAACAAGATTGATAATCTAGAAGACCAGAAACCTCGTATAGAACGTGATGAGGAAGGAATTCCTCGCGCAGTTTGGGTTTCTGCAATGGAAGGCATAGGTATTGAGCTGCTGTTTGATGCGTTGACTGAGCGTCTCGCAAGTCAAATGGTTCAGTATCAATTGCGAATCCCGCCACAACATCAAGGGCGAATTCGTAGTACATTCTTCCAGATGAAATGTATTCAACGAGAAGAATATGACCAGGAAGGTAACTTGTTGATTAATGTTCGCATGCAACAAGTGGATTGGTCTAGACTTGAAAAAAGAGAAGGGGCAGTTTTACGTGACTTTATAGTTACTTAAATGACTGCTACAGTATAACGTCATATCAAATGATGGAGCTTTCTAATGGCGTGGAATGAGCCTGGTAATAACAACGGCAACAATGGCCGCGATAATGACCCTTGGGGTAATAACAATCGTGGTAACAAAGGTGGCCGTGATCAAGGACCGCCAGACTTAGACGAAGTATTTAATAAACTGAGTCAGAAACTGGGTGGAAAGTTTGGTGGTGGCAAAGGCGGTAAAGGATCGTCTATTGGCGGTGGCGGAGCACTAGGTTTTGGTGTTATCGCAGCAATCGCAATAGCAATTTGGTTCTTCGCTGGCTTTTACACTATCGGCGAAGCAGAGCGTGGCGTAGTGCTACGTCTCGGTAAATACGATCGCGTTGTCGATCCTGGTCTAAACTGGCGTCCGCGCTTCATTGATGAAGTGTCACCGGTTAACGTACAGGCGATTCGCTCACTACGTTCATCAGGTCTAATGCTGACTAAAGATGAAAACGTAGTTACGGTTGCGATGGATGTTCAGTACCGTGTTGCTGACCCGTACAAATACCTATTCCGCGTAACCAACGCAGACGACAGCTTACGCCAAGCGACCGACTCTGCGCTTCGTGCAGTGATTGGTGATTCTCTGATGGATAGCATCCTGACGACTGGTCGTCAGCAAATTCGTCAAAGCACTCAGGAAACGTTAAATGAAATCGTAGACAGCTACGATATGGGTGTCGTCATTGTTGACGTCAACTTCCAGTCTGCGCGTCCACCTGAGCAAGTTAAAGACGCATTCGATGATGCTATCGCAGCGCGTGAGGATGAAGAACGTTTTGAGCGTGAAGCAGAAGCTTACCGTAACGACATTCTTCCAAAAGCGACAGGTCGAGCTGAGCGTTTGAAGAAAGAAGCATTGGGTTATTCTGAGCGCGTAGTGAACGAAGCTCTTGGTCAAGTAGCGCAGTTTGAGAAGCTACTTCCTGAATACCAAGCAGCTCCTGAAGTTACTCGTAACCGTCTATACCTAGACACGATGGAAGAAGTCTACAGTAGCACTTCTAAGGTTCTGATTGATTCTGAATCAAGTGGCAACTTGCTTTACTTGCCAATCGATAAGTTGGCTGGTGAAGGTAAGACTCAAACCAAACGTAGCACGAAGTCTTCTTCTGCATACGATCAAATTGAGCTAGAAACTCAGACAAATGAGACAACTTCAGACTCGCAATCTCGTTCAACTGGTTCACGTCAAGGGAGATATTAAGAATGCGTAAGTTAATGATCCCTGTATTAGTCGTTACCATTGTTCTACTGCTAATGTCAGTCTTTGTTATTCAAGAAGGCGAGCGTGGATTGGTGATTCGATTTGGTCGTGTTCTTGATGATAACGGCGTATCAAGAATCTACGAGCCAGGCTTGCATTTTAAGATGCCGCTATTCGATCGTGTGAAAACGCTAGATGCGCGTATCCAAACAATGGATAGCCGTTCTGACCGTTTCGTAACGTCTGAGAAAAAAGACGTGCTGATCGATACTTACGTTAAGTGGCGTATTTCAGACTTCGGTCGTTACTACCTAACCACTGGTGGTGGTAATACGTTGACAGCGGAAGCGCTACTTGAGCGTAAAGTCACCGACGTACTGCGTTCTGAAATTGGTGCTCGTGAGATCAAGCAGATTGTTTCTGGCCCGCGTAACAAAGATGTACTTCCAGACAGTGCAGACAGCGAAGAAGTGACAACCGAAGCCGCTCTTGAAGCGCTAGAAGTGGACGGTGAGCGTGATCAGATCATGGAGAACGTTCTTGTCGGCACTACAGACAGCGCAATGACAGACTTGGGTGTTGAGATCGTTGATTTCCGTATGAAGAAAATCAACCTACCTGACGAAATCAGTGAGTCTATCTACCGCCGTATGAGAGCTGAGCGTGAATCTGTTGCGCGTAAGCACCGTTCTCAAGGTCGTGAGAAGGCAGAAGTTATTCGTGCACAAGCTGACCTAGAAGTGGCTACAGTTCTAGCAGAAGCAGACAAAACTGCACGTGTAACACGAGGTGAAGCGGATGCGAAATCTGCGAAAATCTACTCGGATGCTTATAACAAAGACCCAGAATTCTTTAGCTTTATGCGTTCTCTTAAAGCTTACGAGAAATCATTCAGCGATAAGAGCGATATCCTAGTATTGGATCCGAAGAGTGACTTCTTCCAGTACATGAATAACGCGACTGGCGCAGAAGCGAAGTAAATAAACTCTGATAGTATAAAGGCTCCTTAATGGAGCCTTTATTTTTTATGGTAGGAAATCTATGTCGAACTCTCTATGGCTCGCCTTTGGCCTAGTACTTATTGTTGAAGGACTTGGCCCACTGATCGCTCCAAACGGTTGGCGCAATATGGTCGCTCAACTTAGTCAACAGCCAGACAATCAGCTACGTCGAATTGGTGGCTGTTTAGTGGTCGCTGGAGCCGTCATTGCTTATGTATTTGGCTAGTTTGTAGAGCTTAGTAGTGAGGTGGTGGCGGCTCATTGGCAGGGTTTTCAACGTTTGAGGTGTCCATGTTTTTCACTTTACCCACCACGTATTTCATTTGGTCCTGCATTTTTGAGATTAACAATTGCTGCTGACTAAGCGCATCGTTCAACTCTTCAATGGTCTGCTCTTGGAAAGCCAATTGACACTCTAGGTCATTCACTCGGCTTTCTAATTGTTCAACTCGCTTTTCTGTCATGACTCACTGATCTTTGCTGTTAATAATCCACATCCCAAGCTTGGGCGATACCAGCCGATGTCCCCGAGATCACTCGGTTTTGGCTATCAAAGGCAGCATCATACACCACTGCGCGTGGAGGGCGAGTATCTTTTAGTGGTTCCGCTTCAAATCCATCGACTCGCTTACCCGTGTGAGTATCCCAAACCATGATCCGGCTCGATGGGGTTCCGGTGACAAGGTATTGACCATCATCAGAAAAGCGAGCGGTTGAGAAAATCAACTGGCGAGAGAAACTGCGTAACTTAGACATTTCTTCTCCTGTGGTGAGATCCCAGACAATCGCTTGGTTTCCCCCGTCAGAAGTGAAAGCGTATTTACCATCGCGATGCAGAGCGACTCGGTTCACTCTCTGTTCATGTTCAAAGGTTTTTAATATCTGTCCAGTATTGGTATCCCACAGGTGTGCTTTGTAGTCATTACCGCCTGAGAGAGCAAACCGCCCGTTGGGAGAAAGGGCAACCGAATTGACTTTTTCATTGTGGGCAAGGAACTCTAAGCGGCGACCGGTGACTAAGTTGACGTAGATTGCTTTGCCATTGGATAGACCAAGCAGCACTTGATCGCCGTTGCTGGCAATATCAACATCGCGGATTAAGCCGTCGGAAATTGACCAAAGTCCTTCAGCTTGTGTCCAAGCCAGGTCCCAGACTGCGAAGTTGATCTGTGTCGCGGTAACCGCAAAGCGGCCATTATCTGAAATTCGGATACGTGAAACAGTACTGGATTGGGGATCTTGAGCGCCCAATGAAGCGAGCTCTTGGCTTTCATCCAGATCCCATAAAACAAGTTGGTGTTCTTTAGAGTAAAGAAGGGCGAAACGAGCATCGCGGCTTAATGCAAAGCTGGTGGTGCCTTTAGGTTCGATAGTCCATCGCTGGCTGTCTTGAGCGGAGAAAAAACACCCATTTAACGCTGTAATGACAATCGTGATGATTATTGAGTTAAAAATTATACGCATTAAGTCCAAATATCCGCTTGTTTACGTTTAATTAAGACGCATATTGGTTATATTGGTACAACATTCAAATGTGTACCAGTGTTTCTTAAAGATTTGTGCACAAAGACAAAAGTCTCAATTGGAGAGTTAAATGAAATCGATTTTTAAAGTGTCACTGCTTGCTGCAACTGTTGCACTCGCTGTTGGCTGTCAAAAAGAAGAAGAACCAAAAGCAGAAACAGCACCAGCGGCAGAGCAAGTGCAAGCAGAAACAGCTAAGACGGTTTCTTTTGCAACAGAAGATGACAAAGCGGCATACGCGATTGGTGTCTCTTTTGCTAACTACCTAAGCACTAGCCTAGACAAACCAAATGAAATTGGCATCACGCTAAATAAGGACCTAGTGCTTAAAGGTATCGAGCACGTATTTGCGGGTAACCCAGAGCTTAACGAAGAAGAAACTCGCGCTGCACTAGAAGCACTAGACAAGCGTGTTGCGGAAACAATGCAAAAGCAAGCGGCTGAAAAAGCAGCGGCTGCTAAGCAAGAAGGTGCTGATTTCCGCGCTGAGTTTGAAAAGCAAGAAGGCGTTAAGAAGACTGACACTGGTCTACTTTACCAAGTAATGACATCTGCTGAAGGTGAGCAGCCAAAAGATACCGATACGGTGCAAGTACACTACAAAGGCACTTTAATCGATGGCACTCAGTTCGATAGCTCATACGACCGTGGTGAACCGGCGACTTTCCCACTGAACCGCGTTATCCCAGGTTGGACAGAAGGCGTTCAATTAATGCCTGTGGGTTCTAAGTTCAAGTTTGTCATCCCGCCAGAGCTTGCGTACGGTGAACAAGATACGCCAACGATTCCAGCTAACTCAACGCTAGTATTTGAAGTTGAGCTACTTAAAATCGATAACGGTGAAGAAGCGGTTCAGTAAGCCTTAGTCACTGATTCTAAAAGGTCTGGTTTTTGCCAGGCCTTTTTTATTGCGAGAAATTGCACAATGTAATAAACCAATTTTTTGTCCTAAATCACTAGATAGTGGGTTAGCTAGGTGTGCTTATCAAAATTTCTGATAAACTTACACCAATTTGTTGATTTTTCGCGCTAAGGCTTAAAGAAGTGACAACTACAGAAACAGTAAACACGGATATGTTGCTCGAAATGGAATCTGTCAATGTGATGCCATTTAGTGAGCATGACAAAATCATTCTGAGATCTTATGAAGCAGTCGTTGATGGGATTGCGAGCCTAATTGGCCCGTTTTGTGAAATCGTTCTGCACTCACTTGAAGATCTTAATACGTCGGCGATTAAAATTGCCAATGGTGAAAACACGGGTCGTCAGGTTGGTTCACCGATTACGGACTTAGCATTGAAAATGCTGCGTGACATCGAAGGCTCGGAAAGAAACTTCTCTCGTTCGTACTTTACTCGCGCGAAGGGCGGGGTACTGATGAAATCTATTACGGTAGCCATCCGTAATGGTGAGAATCGAGTGATTGGTCTGTTGTGTGTGAACGTCAATCTTGACGCACCATTCTCGCAGGTGCTGCAGTCATTTATGCCAACTGAAGAAGCAAAACAAGCGGCATCATCAGTTAACTTCGCTAGCGATGTTGAAGAACTTGTTGACCAAACCGTTGAGCGCACCATTGAAGAAATCAATGCTGACAAATCCGTTTCGAACAATACTAAGAATCGTCAGATTGTGATGGAGCTGTACGACAAGGGTATCTTTGACATTAAAGATGCGATTAACCGTGTCGCTGACCGCCTCAATATCTCTAAACACACCGTTTACCTCTACATTCGTCAGCGCAAAACTGAGGATGACGAAAAGTGAGTGGTTTGACTTACACCTTGGTGGTGAATGGTCCTGTCTACGGCAGTCAGTCCGCGAGAAGCGCATATCAGTTCGCGAAGGCGCTGATTGCGAAAGGGCATTCATTGGTCAGCGTGTTTTTCTATCAAGATGGTGTAACCAACGGCAGTGCTCTCACAGTACCAGCCAATGATGAGTTCGACTTAGTCACGGCATGGCAAACTTTAGCGGCAGAGCACAATGTGCGTTTGGAAACTTGTGTTGCTGCCGCTCTGCGTCGAGGTGTAGTAAGTCAAGATGAAGCTAGCCAGCATGGTTTGGCGCAAAGCAACTTAGCAGAAGGGTTTCATCAAGCAGGGCTTGGCAGTTTGGCTGAGGCGATGTTAGTTCAAGATCGAGTGGTACAGTTTTGAGTCAGCTAACTTATCTATTCCGTAGTGCACCTCATAGCTCGTCAGCAGGACGTGAAGGGGTTGATGCACTGCTTGCTGCTTCAGCGTACTGTGAAGGCATTAGTGTCGTATTTATGGGCGATGGGGTATATCAACTGCTGCTTGGCCAGCAAACCGCGGAGATTCTTAGTAAAGACTACTCACCAATGCTGAAGCTCTTTGACCTTTACGACATCGAGCAAGTCTATGTATGTGAGACCTCGCTATTAGAAAGAGGGCTAGCGCAAGCTGACTTAGTCATTGCGGCTCAGCCACTTGATCCATTAGCGTTGAGTGCTCAACTTCATCAAGCAGATAAAGTCCTTACCTTTTAGGTGTTCTATGTTACATATCGTTAAAACGGTTCAAGCACTAGAAGATGTGAGCCGAGTAGCTACTGAAACAGACAAAGTGTTGCTGGTGGAACAAGCTGTATATGCAGCGAACCCCCAGCACAACGCTTTTCCAAGTGTGAAAGGACTCAATACATCAGTGTTAGAGGCTGATATTGAGGCGCGCGGAATTGCCAATCGAATCAGCCCTTCTATTGTTCGAGTGGACTTTGAAGGCTTTGTTGAACTGACCGTTGAACAGCCCAATTCTATAACGTGGGAATAGTTTCATTTCCCTACTATCCCGTGTCGTTTTCCTTTTACACTTATTTCGCCAATATTGAGCAAAAAAGATCCGTATATTTCTTGACACACCTCTCACCTCTGAATAGAATTTTGCGTCCCTAAGTGCCACTGGCAGTTAGGGATAGATTTTTCACAAAGCTTACTTTCAAGTAAATCAGGAGCTAGTTAATGGCAACTATTAACCAGTTGGTACGTAAGCCTCGTGCAAAGCAAGTTGTTAAAAGCAACGTGCCTGCACTAGAAGCGTGTCCACAAAAACGTGGTGTATGTACTCGTGTTTACACTACTACACCTAAAAAACCTAACTCAGCACTTCGTAAAGTATGTCGTGTTCGTCTAACGAACGGCTTCGAAGTGACTTCGTACATCGGTGGTGAAGGTCACAACCTTCAAGAGCACTCAGTTGTTCTAATCCGTGGCGGTCGTGTAAAAGACCTTCCGGGTGTACGTTACCACACAGTTCGCGGCGCACTAGACTGTGCTGGCGTTAACGACCGTAAGCAAGGTCGTTCTAAGTACGGTGTTAAGCGTCCAAAATCTTAATGGTATCCGTTAAGTAAGGCCAAACACTAAATTATTTTTAATTTTTGAAGAAACTGAAAAGTTTTGGATAACCTGAAGAAGACAACGGAGAAAATCCATGCCACGTCGTCGCGTCATCGGTCAGCGTAAGATCCTTCCAGATCCAAAGTTCAAATCTGAACTGCTGGCAAAATTCGTTAACATCCTAATGGTTGACGGTAAGAAATCTACTGCAGAGAAAATTGTTTACACTGCACTAGATGCAATGGCTGAGAAATCTGGTAAAGATCACTTAGCTGTATTTGAAGAAGCTCTTGAAAATGTTCGCCCAGCGGTAGAGGTTAAATCTCGCCGTGTAGGTGGTTCAACTTACCAAGTACCTGTAGAAGTACGTCCGGTTCGCCGTAACGCACTTGCTATGCGTTGGTTGGTTGAAGCTGCGCGCAAGCGTGGTGAAAAATCTATGGCTCAACGCCTAGCTGCTGAAATGCTAGACGCGTCTGAGAACAAAGGTACTGCGGTTAAGAAACGTGAAGACGTTCACCGCATGGCTGACGCAAACAAAGCGTTCGCACATTACCGTTGGTAATACCTTTCAGTGCCGCGGGAACCCTCGCGGCGCTACTCTAGTTCCTATGCGCAAGCCTAGGAACTATTGCTATATCTAGGGCCTGTGAAAATTGGTCTATTATGGATAAAAACTGCCTAGAAATAGCAATAGTCCCTAATTCAAGAGGATTCAATCGTGGCTCGTAAAACACCTATTGAGCGCTACCGTAATATTGGTATCGTCGCTCACGTAGACGCAGGTAAAACAACCACAAGTGAACGTATTCTGTTCTATACTGGTCTTTCTCATAAAATCGGTGAAGTTCACGATGGCGCTGCTACCATGGACTGGATGGAGCAAGAGCAAGAGCGTGGTATCACAATCACCTCTGCGGCAACCACTACTTTCTGGCGTGGTATGGATGCACAATTCCAAGACCACCGCATCAACATTATCGATACTCCTGGACACGTTGATTTCACGATCGAAGTAGAGCGTTCACTGCGCGTACTTGATGGTGCCGTTGTTGTGTTCTGTGGTTCATCGGGTGTTGAACCTCAATCTGAAACTGTATGGCGTCAAGCTGACAAGTACCACGTTCCTCGTATGGTATTTGTTAACAAAATGGACCGTGCAGGTGCTGACTTCCTACGCGTTGTTGATCAAATCAAAAACCGTCTTGGTGCGAACCCTGTTCCTATCCAACTTAACGTTGGTGCGGAAGATGACTTCAAGGGTGTTATTGACCTAATCAAGATGAAAATGATCAACTGGAGTGAAGCTGACCAAGGTACAACCTTCACTTACGAAGATATTCCAGCGGACATGCTTGAGCTTGCTGAAGAGTGGCACAACAACCTAGTTGAGTCAGCGGCAGAAGCTAGCGAAGAGCTAATGGACAAGTATCTTGAAGAAGGCGAACTAACGGAAGCTGAAATCAAGCAAGCACTGCGTACACGCACACTAAATAACGAAATCGTACTGGCCACTTGTGGTAGTGCGTTCAAGAACAAAGGTGTTCAAGCGGTACTCGATGCAGTGGTTGAATTCTTGCCATCACCAATCGACGTTCCAGCGATTAAAGGTGTGGATGACAACGAGAAAGAAGTTGAGCGTCATGCCGACGACAACGAACCGTTCTCAGCGTTAGCATTCAAGATCGCAACTGACCCATTCGTAGGTACGCTGACCTTTATGCGTGTTTACTCTGGTGTGGTGAACTCTGGCGACGCAGTCTACAACTCTGTGAAGCAGAAGAAAGAACGCTTTGGTCGTATCGTACAGATGCACTCAAACAAGCGTGACGAAATTAAAGAAGTTCGCGCGGGCGATATTGCAGCAGCAATCGGCCTTAAAGACGTGACAACAGGTGACACGCTATGTGATCAGAACCACAAAGTGATTCTGGAACGCATGGAGTTCCCTGATCCGGTAATTCAGATCGCGGTAGAGCCTCGCTCTGTTGCCGATCAAGAAAAGATGGGTATTGCACTAGGTAAACTAGCGGCAGAAGATCCATCATTCCGCGTAGAAACGGACGACGAAACAGGTCAGACTCTGATCTCTGGTATGGGTGAGCTTCACCTAGATATCATCGTTGATCGTATGAAACGTGAATTCAGCGTTGACTGTAATGTTGGTAAACCTCAGGTTGCGTACCGTGAAACAATCCGTGGCAGCGCGGAAGTTGAAGGTAAATTTGTACGTCAATCTGGTGGTCGTGGTCAGTATGGTCACGTATGGATCAAACTGGAGCCATCTGAACCTGGCGAAGGTTTTGTCTTTGTTGACGAAATTGTGGGTGGTGTTGTTCCTAAGGAATACATCAGCTCGGTAGCGAAAGGTATCGAAGAGCAAATGAACAGCGGTGTTCTAGCGGGTTATCCTGTACTAGATATTAAAGCCACTCTGTTTGATGGTTCTTACCACGATGTTGACTCTAACGAGATGGCGTTTAAGATCGCTGGCTCGATGGCATTCAAGAAGGGTTCATTAGAAGCACAGCCTGTTCTTCTTGAGCCAATGATGAATGTTGAAGTAACCACTCCTGAAGATTGGATGGGTGATGTTGTTGGTGACCTGAACCGCCGTCGCGGTATGATCGAAGGTATGGACGATGGTGTGGCTGGTATTAAGATCATCCGCGCTCAAGTACCACTATCTGAGATGTTTGGTTACGCAACGGACCTACGTTCTGCAACTCAAGGCCGTGCGTCTTACTCTATGGAGTTTAACGAGTACGCTGAAGTACCGAAAAACTTTGCAGATAAAATCATGGCGGACCGTGGTTACGTATAAACGCCTTGAACTGAAAAAAAAGTCTAGCTTTTTTTAAAGATCAATGCGTCCAAATATTGCGCTGACATGCGTTGGCGCATAAAATAGCAAATTCTGGCGCGTCTCGATCAATTCGGATCGTGGCGAATCATAACTAGGAAGGAACACGATCGTGTCTAAAGAAAAATTTGAACGTACTAAACCGCACGTTAACGTTGGTACTATCGGCCACGTTGACCACGGTAAAACAACTCTAACTGCTGCAATCTGTACTACTCTTTCAAAAGTGTACGGCGGTGAAGCGAAAGACTTCGCATCTATCGATAACGCTCCAGAAGAGCGTGAGCGCGGTATCACAATCGCAACTTCTCACGTTGAGTACGACACTCCAACTCGTCACTACGCACACGTAGACTGTCCAGGACACGCGGATTATGTTAAAAACATGATCACAGGTGCTGCACAGATGGACGGTGGTATCCTAGTTGTTGCTGCGACAGATGGCCCAATGCCACAAACTCGTGAGCACATCCTACTAGGCCGTCAGGTTGGTATCCCATACATCATCGTATTCATGAACAAATGTGACATGGTTGACGATGAAGAGCTACTAGAACTAGTAGAAATGGAAGTTCGTGAACTTCTATCTGAGTACGATTTCCCAGGTGATGACCTACCAGTTATCCAAGGTTCTGCACTAGGCGCACTAAACGGCGAAGAGCAGTGGGAAGCGAAGATCGTTGAGCTTGCAGAAGCACTAGATTCTTACATCCCAGAGCCAGAGCGTGCAATCGATCAGCCATTCCTAATGCCTATCGAAGACGTATTCTCTATCCAAGGTCGTGGTACAGTAGTTACTGGTCGTATCGAGCGCGGTATCCTAACTGTAGGTGACGAAGTAGAAATCGTTGGTATCAAAGAGACAACAGTAACTACATGTACTGGTGTTGAGATGTTCCGTAAGCTTCTAGACGAAGGTCGTGCGGGTGAGAACGTTGGTGCACTTCTACGTGGTACTAAGCGTGACGAAGTAGAGCGTGGTCAAGTACTAGCGGCTCCTAAGTCAATCAACCCACACACTAAGTTCGAATCAGAAGTATACGTACTGTCTAAAGATGAAGGTGGTCGTCACACTCCATTCTTCAAAGGCTACCGTCCACAGTTCTACTTCCGTACAACTGACGTAACTGGTAACATCGAGCTACCAGAAGGCGTAGAAATGGTAATGCCAGGCGATAACATCAAGATGACTGTTGAACTAATCGCTCCAATCGCGATGGACGAAGGTCTACGTTTCGCAATCCGCGAAGGTGGCCGTACAGTTGGTGCTGGTGTTGTTGCTAAGATCTTCGACTAATTCTTCGGGATTAATTGAAATCTTGCACACTTCTTCTTTTTTGAAGAACGCGCATTAGAAAAGGGAAGCTTCGGCTTCCCTTTTTCGTTTTTGGTTATAAGGATTGGTGTGCTTTAACTCCTCTAACTTACTGAAAAGACTTTATCATTTTTTTATGCTCATTTCTCTGCTGTTTAAGTCCTTGATACTCTTCACCTCTCGCTAGACAGATATAACAAAATGTTCTGATGATTCCCTCAATACAACTGGTAACGATAACAATTCTTGTTTATATTTGTTCTCGCAAGTGGTAAGTGGAAGTATTTTTTATGTTCGTATGTCTTTGTCATGGGATTTCAGATAAGAAAATTAGGAAGTTAGCGATTGATGAAGGCGTAACTGATATTAAAGGAATCAAGAAATGCACCGCGCTGGGTAGCCAATGTGGTAAGTGCATTAAGATGACCAAAGAAATTTTAGCTGAAACAGAGTACTTACAAGTGAAACAAGCCAGCTGATTTATCGCTGAGCCTTTTTGACACCTTCTTATTTGGAACTAGATTTAAAAGAGCCAAAGAGGAGGGCTTATGTCATGAAAGGCGATCCAATCATAATCCAACATCTCAATAAAGTGCTCGGTAATGAGCTTATCGCTATCAATCAATATTTCCTGCACGCAAGAATGTATAAAGACTGGGGTCTTAAGCATTTAGCAGAAAAGGAATATCACGAATCTATAGATGAAATGAAGCATGCGGATCATTTGATCGAGCGAATCCTATTTCTTGAAGGGCTACCGAACCTGCAAGATCTTGGTAAGCTGATGATCGGTGAAGATGCCAAAGAAATGCTCGAATGCGACTTAAAGCTTGAGATGGCCGCTATTCCAGATTTGAAAAACGCTATTGCCTATGCGGAAGATATTCACGACTACGTATCCCGCGATCTGTTCCAAGATATCCTAGAAGACGAAGAAGAGCATGTTGATTGGCTTGAGACACAGCTTGGCTTGATTGACATGACAGGTATTCAAAACTACCTACAAGCGCAGTACGTGGATGAGGATGACGATTAGTTACATCCTGAAGTGATTAAAAAATCCCTGACCCAGTCAGGGATTTTTTACTTTGGTTAGCCAAATAAGATTAGCCCCCAACTGACCACCACAAGAGATAGAGCGACAAAGACAGCGGCAGAGCCGATATCTTTCGCACGTCCGCTCAGTTCGTGATACTCGGACCCAACGCGGTCGACAACCGCCTCGATTGCTGAGTTGAGTAGTTCAACCAAAACCACAATGAACAGCGTCGCTATCATGACCACTTGTTCAAGTTTTGTCACTGGGAGGAAAAAGGTCGCTGTCGCCATAATGATCAGCAATACCACCTCTTGGCGAAATGCGGCTTCGTAACGCCATGCTGCCGTTAACCCTTTAATTGAGTAACCAGTAGCGTCAATAATTCGTTTGATACCGGTTGCACCTGGCTTCATTGGTTTTCTCCTTGGGTTAAACAAGTGGCAAATATATCAAGTTCTGCGTTGTACTCGCTGGTCTCGATATCCATCAATCCCAGCACAGAGTGGAAGAAGTTATCATGAGATAGCTTTTCATTCGATACTTTCTGCATACATTGTTCATCAAGCTGATGTTTAGTGACAAATTTGTCTGACATCCAGGTAACCATGGGCACATGAGTCTGATGTTTGGGTGCAATAGAGGCGGGCATGCCGTGGAGGTAGACACCATTCTCACCCAAAGACTCACCGTGATCAGAGACATACAACATGGCGGTGTTGAACTTGTCGTCATGTGATTTGAGCTTATCGATGAGCTGGCTTAGTAGGTAATCGGTGTAGAGCAGTGAATTGTCGTAAGTATTCATTAACTCTTCGCGACTACAATTTTGGATGTCTGCCGTATCACAGGTTGGGGCAAACATTCTAAACTCTTCGGGATAGCGCTTATAGTAGGTAGGGCCGTGACTACCAAGCAAGTGCAGGACAATAACTCCGTCGGTATCCAGTGAGTTAATGTGCTCATCGAGCCCTTCAAGCAGAATCCCATCAAAGCAAGTTCCCCACTGGCAATACGTCTCTTGTACTTTCACTTGTTCGTGGCCATCAACATAGGTAATACGGTCACACGCCCCTTTGCAGCCACTATTGTTGTTCTTCCACAATACATCGACACCCGCATGTTCGAGGATATCCACGACGCTATCTTGTCTGCGTGCTTTAGAAGCGTTGTAAGAGGATTTGGTCATATTGGAGAACATGCATGGCACAGATACAGCAGTGCAGGTACCGCAAGAGGTGACGTTAGGGTAATTGATCACCCCTTCTTGCTTGGCTAAGAAGGCATTGGTTTGTTTTTCATAGCCATTAAAAGAGGAGTTTTCTGCACGTGCGGTTTCCCCGATCACCAATACGACTAGATTTTTACGTTGGTTATCTTGGTTGCGGTTAACGGCGTCAGTGCCAATTTGAACATAAGGTAGATTTGCTTCGTACCAGCGTTTGTTCACAACGCGCGTTGTGGCCGTTATATAGTTGGTTGGGTTTAAAGCAGAGCCAAGCTCACTGTTGTTGCGTAGCAGTGATGCGTAGTCTTTAAAGTAGACCGAAGCGATACAAGCAACAACTAAAACAGATACCATTAAGCTAGCGAGTTTTAGCAGTAGCTCTTTTCCTAGGTGACGGAATTCAACTTGAACTCGGCTAAGCAACAATAAAGGTAAGATCGCAAGGGCGAAGAACCAAATGAAGGCTGATAAAGAAAGGTAGCTCGTGGCTTCATGGGCGTCTGTTTCAACAACACTGACAATCATCCCATAGCTAAGTACGATTCCGTACTGGTGCATCGCGTAAGTAGCCGCTGCCGAGATAAGTATAATTAAGCTAACGACAATGCGATGGATAAATGGCCAAGTCAGTAGCGTGAAGAGAACGTTCATGACCGCTAATACAACAATTGGCAGTGTGAGCTTTAGTCCCCATGATGCGTCAGGCATAGTGGCAAAGATAGAATGGACTCTTTCCCATAACGCTATGTTTTGAAACAGAGTAAAAAATAGGGCGATTACCAGAGTATAGGTAACGCTGCTCATGCGTATCTTCATTATTATCACCAGTAGGTAAGATGTCATACCAAATGAAATTTGCCGACATTATCCATATTGGTGATAGAATGTGAAGATGGTTTGATGTCAAGTTTTTGCTAATTAGGCTTAAAGTTAATAGCTGTGAATACGTTGTTTGTTGGTAGGTAAGCTGTCTTAATATTTTACACGCCAAGCAATGCCTATTGTTATTGCTCTATATTTCCATGGCAGAGAAAGGCTAGTGTTTCTAGGTTATGAAAGATAAACCGGCTAGCTTCTTTTTCTCTTGCTTAAACTGCTTTCTTTCTGTACTATTCGTGCTCCTTAAAACTCGGTCAATTATCTTTAGTTCCTTGCTTCCTCTGGACGACCGGGCCATTTGTGGAAGCTGAATAATCCGTAAGGAGCAACCAATGCGTCATTACGAAATCGTATTCATGGTGCACCCAGATCAAAGCGAGCAAGTTGCTGGCATGATCGAGCGTTACACTGGTTCAATCACTGAAGCTGGCGGTACTATCCACCGTCTAGAAGACTGGGGCCGCCGTCAACTGGCTTACCCAATCAACAAGCTTCACAAAGCTCACTACGTTCTAATGAACGTTGAAGCTGACCAAGCTGTAATTGATGAGCTAGAAACTGCTTTCCGTTTCAACGATGCAGTTCTACGTAACATGATCATGCGTACTAAAGCGGCTATCACTGAGCAATCTATCATGCTTAAGCAGAAAGAAGAGCGTGCTCCTCGTCGCGAAGAGCGTGCTGAAGCTAAGCCAGAAGCAGCTGCTGAGTAATAAATCTTATGACCAATCGAATGGAGCTCTCTGGCACCATTGCCAAACCGCCCATTCGTAGTAAAAGCCCTAGTGGCATAGAACACTGTCGATTTTGGTTAGAGCATCGCTCTACTGTTATCGAAGCTGACTTACCGAGACAAGTTTATTGTCGTATGCCGGTTGTTGTTAGCGGGCAAAGGTCACAAGCATTAACTCAGAATTTAGTACAAGGCAGTAGCATTAAGGTAGGTGGCTTTGTCACTTATCAAACCGGCCGAAATGGCGTTGGTAAATTAGTGCTTCATGCCGACAACATTACTCAAATTTAAGATCAGGAGATAGCCCATGGCTCGTTTCTTCCGTCGTCGTAAATTCTGCCGTTTCACTGCAGAAGGCGTACAAGAGATTGATTACAAAGACGTAGCAACTCTTAAAAACTACATCACTGAAGCTGGTAAAATCGTACCTAGCCGTATCACTGGTACAAGCGCTAAGTACCAACGTCAACTAGCTCGCGCTATCAAGCGTTCACGCTACCTAGCTCTACTTCCGTACACTGACAAGCATCAGTAATCGGTTCGTTTTATAAAGAGGAATTAAACAATGCAAGTTATTCTACTTGATAAAATCGGTAAACTAGGTGCTCTAGGCGAAACTGTAAACGTTAAATCTGGCTACGCTCGTAACTTCCTTATCCCTCAAGGTAAAGCAGTTATGGCAACTAAAGCTAACGTTGAAATGTTCGAAGCACGTCGTGCTGAACTAGAAGCTAAAGCTGCTGAGCAACTAGCTGCTGCAGAAGCACGCGCTGAAAAGATCAACGCTCTTGAAGCTGTTGTTCTAGCGTCTAAAGCTGGTGACGAAGGTAAACTATTCGGTTCTATCGGTACTCGCGACATCGCTGACGCAATCACTGCAGCTGGCGTTGAAGTTGTTAAGAGCGAAGTTCGTCTTCCTGAAGGCGCACTACGTAACATCGGTGAGTTCGAGATCAGCGTTCAACTTCACTCTGAAGTTTTCGCGTCAGTTAACCTACAAGTTGTTGCTGCTGAATAATTCAGTATCAAGACGTATTTTAAAAGCACCTCTTAGAGGTGCTTTTTTTATATCTGTAGGAAAGTCAGGGCCTTTAAAGCTAGAAGGCAAATAGTAGATTGACTGAAAACATGCTGTCTGCTTTAAACAGTCCTTCTGGTACTTTATCGTGGTATTGGCGAGAGTAAGCCAGCTTCAGTGCGATCGTTTCTGTAATATTATTGGATACGCTTAAGTCGGTATCTGTTCGGGTGTTACTTCGCCCCGAGACGACAGTCACGGAGGCTGTCACTGAAAGATTTTCTAGCGCTTGCCATTTGGTGTTGAGATTGCCACGAAATATCCCTTCTTGAACCGTATCAGGAAAGATGATGTCGTCATCATCGATTTCATCTTTATTGGGCTCCTGATAGCGAAAACCGGGGCCAAACTCGAACTCCAGTAAGAAGGTTTCTGTGTTGGCAAATTGATAACCCAGACCGCCTGACAAGGTGTAATCTTTAAAGTAAGCGCTGTAACGTGAGTCAACACCATTGAAACTGCCATAAAGATAGGACTTAGGGCCTAACTTATAGTCGCTCTGGGCGCTGTAGCTTGATTGACGTTTATCTTCTTCACCATCTTTGTACAAAAGATAGTACTTCCACTCACCGTTAGTACGGTGGCGGCCTTTGACATACTCAGCACTGAGTCGAGAGTTCAGTGAGCGGGAGTCTGAGTTTCCGCTGTGTGACTGGTAGCCAAACTCAACTTCTGAGCTCCAAGGGGAAGGAAGTTCAATATCCGTTTTGCTATGTCCTTCATCATCGGCATGGGCGAGCATAGAGCTCATAAGACCTGCACTCATTAGCCAAAATTTAGACACTCACTACCTCTATATTGATGAAACGAATGGCGCAATAGTAGATTTAAATTGACTGAATACCGTCAGCAATAGGTTAATTCTACATTAGAACTCTACAAAGTAACGCATTAGTAAAGACAAGCGCTGCATTCTCGTTATAATTAGCGATCTATAGCAAGTTGTTGAGCAAACCCATGGCCGAAGCGAAAGTAGATAATCGAAACAAAAAGTTTAACGATGCACAAGTTGATGCGATAAAAGTTCCTCCCCATTCGTTAGAGGCAGAGCAATCTGTCATCGGTGGTCTACTTCTTGATAATGAACGCTGGGACACCGTTGCAGAACGTGTCGTTGCTAAAGATTTCTATAGTCGTCCGCATCGCCTTATCTTTGAGGGCGTTAAAGCTATCCTTGAAGATAATAAACCGCTCGACCTCATCACTCTGTCCGAGTTTCTCGAACTGCGTGAGCAGCTCGAAGATGTAGGTGGTTTTGCTTATCTTGCTGACCTAGTTAAGAACACACCGAGTGCGGCCAATATCAATGCTTATGCCGAGATTGTTGCTGAGCGAGCTTTGGTTCGCGACCTGATTGGTGTGGCCAACGAAATTGCGGATGCTGGTTATGACCCTCAAGGGCGTGGTTCTGAAGACTTGCTCGATCTTGCTGAAAGTAAAGTTTTTGCCATTGCTGAGTCTAGAACCAACGAGAACGAAGGTCCGCAAAACGTCGATAACATCCTTGAGAAAACCCTCGAACGTATCGAACTACTATACAAAACGCCGCAAGATGGTGTAACGGGTGTTGATACCGGCTTTACTGACCTCAATAAAAAGACCGCCGGTCTACAAGGCTCTGACTTAGTGATTGTCGCCGCGCGTCCATCTATGGGTAAAACTACTTTTGCGATGAACTTGTGTGAAAACGCAGCTATGGTGCAAGAAAAGCCCGTGCTGATTTTCTCGCTGGAGATGCCTGCGGAACAGATCATGATGCGTATGCTGGCTTCGCTTTCTCGTGTCGATCAAACCAAGATTCGTACTGGTCAGCTTGATGACGAGGATTGGGCGCGTATTTCTTCTACCATGGGAATCCTAATGGAGAAGAAGAACATGTACATCGATGACAGTTCAGGCTTAACTCCGACGGAAGTACGTTCTCGTGCTCGCCGTATTGCTCGTGACCACGGCGGTTTATCGATGATCATGGTCGACTACCTTCAGTTAATGCGTGTGCCTGCGTTGTCTGATAACCGTACCTTGGAAATCGCTGAAATTTCTCGCTCACTTAAAGCGCTAGCAAAAGAATTGAATGTCCCTGTGGTGGCACTTTCTCAGTTGAACCGTTCCCTAGAGCAACGTGCTGACAAACGCCCAGTCAACTCGGACCTTCGTGAATCAGGCTCTATCGAGCAAGATGCCGACTTGATCATGTTTATCTATCGTGACGAAGTATATAACCCAGACAGTTCAATGAAAGGCACGGCAGAAATCATTCTTGGTAAGCAACGTAACGGTCCTATCGGCTCGGTTCGCTTAACCTTCCAAGGCCAATGGTCACGCTTTGATAACTACGCAGGTCCTGCGTTTGATATGGATGACGAATAACGCATGAGCTACATGAAAGCAGCGACGGCGTTTATTAATCTCGAAGCGTTAGAGCACAATCTAAAACAGATTAAACAGCAAGCCCCAAACAGCAAAGTCATGGCGGTTGTGAAGGCTAATAGCTATGGTCATGGCCTGCGTCATATTGCTAAGAACGCTAAAGGCGCTGATGCTTTTGGCGTTGCCCGTATAGAAGAAGCGTTGCAGTTAAGAGCGTGCGGCGTAGTTAAACCCATTTTATTGCTTGAGGGTTTTTACTCTCAAGGAGACCTACCTGTTCTGGTTACCAACAATATTCAAACCGTGGTTCACTGCGAAGAGCAGCTACAAGCGCTCGAACAAGCAGATCTTGAGGCACCAGTGGTTGTTTGGCTCAAGATTGATAGCGGAATGCATCGCTTGGGTGTCAGACCAGAACAATATGCAGAGTTTGTTACGCGCTTAAAAGCATGCCGCAATGTGGCTAAGCCACTGCGCTATATGAGCCATTTTGGTTGTGCTGATGAGTTAGATAAAGCTACCACCAATGAGCAAACCGAGCTGTTCCTAACTTTGACCGAAGGGTGTGAAGGGGAGCGTTCATTGGCTGCATCAGCTGGACTGCTTGCTTGGCCTGATAGCCAGCTAGACTGGGTTCGCCCTGGGATAATCATGTACGGCGTTTCTCCGTTTAATGATAAAACTGCAGAGCAGATGGGCTATCAACCAGTGATGACACTGAAATCGCATCTCATAGCGGTACGTGATGTTAAAGCCGGTGAAAGCGTCGGTTATGGCGGAATTTGGACTAGTGAACGTGATACTAAAGTTGGTGTGATTGCGATTGGCTATGGTGATGGTTACCCAAGAACGGCGCCAAATGGCACGCCCGTGTTGGTCAATGGACGTAAAGTGCCGATTGCAGGCCGAGTCTCAATGGATATGCTTACCGTTGATCTGGGGGTTGATGCACAAGATAAAGTAGGCGATGAAGCGATCCTATGGGGCAAAGACCTCCCCGCAGAAGAGGTAGCTTGCCATATAGGTACTATTGCTTACGAACTGGTGACTAAGCTAACGTCACGCGTTGATATGGAATACTCCAACTGATTATGTATCAAAAAATCACGACAGTGCTGGCCTTAAGTGCCAGCCTTTTTGTCTCAAGCCCAGCATTAAGTGAAGAAAAAGATTCGGCTTTCCTACCGTTTTACTTCAGTACTGAAACTCTAGGTAATACTGTTGGTATTGCAGGGGTTGCAAAGGGGGTAGGGCAACCACAAGCGGCCTTGTTTGGTGCGGCCTTGTACACAGACAAAAAAAGCTATGTAACGTTTCTTTCGGCTTTTAACTACGCACTGACTGATCAGCTATTAGTTAGCTCCCAACTGTATAAAGCGCAATTTAATCAAAATCCTTACTACATCGGTGATCAAGGCAACAACGATTCAGTAGCGAGTGATAAGACGATCACTAATGGCTTAGAGCAGAACTACGAAGTAGAGTTTAAGTACCTATTACCCTGGGGTAATGTTGCACAAAATGGTCTACTTGGTGTCTTTCAGCCTATTCGCGATGTTAGCTTTGCCTCACCACTTGAGTCCGGGGTGAGCTCCATTAGCCTGACTCCTTTTTACTCCTCGCGCCGACTAGACATCAATAATACCACCGAGAAATCGACTGGATTTGAACTGATTCTTGATTGGGACAATCGCGATAGTGTGCGTAACCCAACCAAAGGCTCACACACGGCGCTGACGACGACGGTTGGGGCACAAAGCTGGCAAAGTGAAGACCGCTGGACCAAGGTTGAGTTTCAAAATAGCCAGTACTATGCGTTAGGTCCATTGGGTGACCTATTTGATCAACAAGTCCTCGCATTTGATTTTTATACGGCTGATACTCCCAACTGGAACAATGAACGCCCCCCGGAGCAAGAACAGGTTAGTTTAGGTGGGTTGTATCGATTACGCGGCTATACCAGCGGGCGATTCCATGGGCGCAGTGCTGTGCATTATTCTGCCGAGTATCGAGTGATCCCTGAATGGCAGCCTCTCGATGAGATCCCACTGATCAATTATTATGACTTACCATGGTGGCAATGGGTATTTTTTGCCGAAGCGGGTCGAGTTGCTGATCAATACGATCTTAAGACGCTGCATAAAGACATGAAATGGAATTTAGGTGGAGCAGTGCGCTTCCAAGTAGAAGGGATCGTTGTACGCGCAGAGTACGCACAAGGCGCTGATGAAGGCACTTTCAGGGTGATGATCAACCAGCCTTTTTAGGACAACTAATCAAACGGAGCCGATGGCTCCGTTTTTTATATGCTTAGTACTGCTCGCCTTGTAAGGTTGCGATAATTGTCCGGCTGCCGCCGTAATCGCGATGCTCTCCCAAATAGACTCCCTGCCATGTCCCGAGTGCCAGTCTGCCCTGACTAATCGGAATCATCACACTACAGCCTAATGTCGAGGCTTTAATATGAGCGGGCATATCATCATCCCCTTCGTAGGTGTGTTTGTAATACGGTGCACGCTCTGGAACAGAGTGATTGAAGTGCTTTTCCATATCGTGTCTCACGGTTGGGTCAGCGTTTTCATTGATGGTTAAGCTTGCCGAGGTATGCTGAATAAATAACTGTAATAAACCGACAGAATAGCCAGATATTTGAGGTAATTGTTGTTCAATTTCATCGGTAATTAGATGAAATCCACGTTGCTTGGCTTGGAGTTGAATGATTTTTTGAGTCCACATATGGATGTCTGCTTACAATTTGAACTTGAGCTCTCGTTAAGCTTGCTCTAGGTTAGTGATACAATCCTAAACGCTCATATGACGTTTGTTTAGTTTTGAAGCAGGGAACGTGACCTAACTCAATGTGAGTGAGGGTCGCCTACGTCATAATGTGCGCTTGAAAAAAAATTACAAAGTCTTGTTTTGTGGCATTTTGCCCTAACATACCTAATATTATTATTTTGCTTAATCGGGGATTCCACCAGTTTTCGCTAGGCTGTATGGAATAAAACCTACTGTAACATCGGGATAGTAACCATGTTGAAAAATATCAATCCAACGCAAACACAAGCTTGGAACGCGCTAACAGCGCACTTCGAATCTGCACAAGATATGGATCTAAAAGATCTGTTTGCACAAGATGCAGCACGTTTTGATAAATTCTCTACGCGTTTCGGCAATGACATTCTAGTTGATTACTCTAAAAACCTAATCAATGAAGAAACCATGAAGCACCTGTTCGCATTAGCAAATGAGACTGAACTTAAAGCTGCAATCGAAGCGATGTTCAGTGGTGAAGCGATCAACCAAACAGAAGGTCGTGCAGTGCTTCATACTGCACTACGTAACCGTAGCAATAAGCCTGTAATGGTTGGTGGCGAAGATGTGATGCCAGCGGTCAATGCAGTGCTAGAAAAAATGAAATCGTTCACTGAGCGTGTTATCGGCGGTGAGTGGAAAGGCTACACAGGTAAAGCGATTACTGACGTAGTAAACATCGGTATTGGTGGCTCTGACTTAGGTCCTTACATGGTGACGGAAGCGCTTGCACCATACACAAATCATCTAAACCTACACTTCGTTTCTAACGTTGATGGCACTCATATCGTAGAGACGCTTAAGAAAGTAAACCCAGAAACGACACTATTCTTGGTTGCATCTAAGACGTTTACCACGCAAGAAACCATGACCAACGCACACAGTGCACGTGATTGGTTCCTTGAATCTGCAGGTGATGAAGCGCACGTAGCTAAGCACTTTGCTGCACTATCAACGAATGCTCCAGCAGTTTCTGAGTTTGGTATCGACACTGACAACATGTTTGAGTTCTGGGACTGGGTTGGTGGTCGTTACTCGCTATGGTCAGCGATCGGCCTTTCGATTGCACTAGCCGTTGGTTACGACAACTTTATTGAGCTACTTGATGGCGCTCATGAAATGGATAACCACTTTGCGTCGACTGAGCTAGAAAGTAACATCCCAGTTATCCTTGCTCTAGTTGGTCTATGGTATAACAACTTCCACGGCGCTGAGTCTGAAGCAATCTTGCCATACGATCAGTACATGCACCGTTTTGCTGCTTACTTCCAGCAAGGCAACATGGAATCTAACGGTAAGTATGTGGACCGTGACGGTAACGCAGTGACTTACCAAACTGGCCCAATCATCTGGGGGGAACCAGGTACTAATGGTCAGCACGCGTTCTACCAACTAATTCACCAAGGCACTAAGCTGATCCCATGTGACTTCATTGCTCCTGCTCTAAGCCACAACCCTGCTGGCGATCACCACCAGAAGCTAATGTCTAACTTCTTTGCTCAAACAGAAGCACTAGCATTTGGTAAAGATGAAGCAACAGTGAAAGCTGAATTTGCCAAAGCAGGTAAGAGTGAAGAAGAAGCGGCGACACTAACACCGTTCAAAGTATTTGAAGGTAATCGCCCAACTAACTCAATCCTAGTGAAGCAAATTACTCCGCGTACGCTAGGTAACTTGATTGCGATGTACGAGCACAAGATTTTTGCTCAAGGCGTTATCTGGAATATCTTCAGTTTTGACCAGTGGGGTGTTGAGCTAGGTAAACAGCTAGCTAACCAAATCCTACCTGAGCTTGCAGATGAGTCGGCAATCAGCTCACACGATAGCTCGACTAATGGTCTGATCAACGCATTTAAAGCGTTCAAAGCCTAATAGCCGTCATACTTGAAGCGGCAGCGTTGTTGACTGCGTAAGTTCACCCAAATCGAATAGAGCTCCTATGCTCATTGGGCTGAACTTACTTGTCGCCTAGCTTCCACTCCAATTATTTAGGCTATCCAAATCTTATGACGCCAACCTTAGGGTTGGCGTTTTTTGTATTGGAAAACGGGAACGGACTGCGTCCTCGGGAACGCTTTGCTACGAGATCGGGCTGCGCCCGCGAGAATCTAGAACGGGCTCCGCCCTTCGAGAGGTGCACGTTACTTGCTGAGTAGGCATCTGATACCGCGTTTTTGTTGGGGACTCACATCTCAACGGCAGAAAAAGTTGACGCCGTAACGTCAACCTTCCAAGATTTTTTCTCGCTTCTCGCTTCTCGCTTCTCGCTTCTCGCTTCTCGCTTCTCGCTTCTCGCTTCTCGCTTCTCGCTTCTCGCTTCTCGCTTCTCGCTTCTCGCTTTCCCTAAACCGTCGTATCTACACTTGGCTGAGCGTCTGTACTGGCGGTAAATTTCTGGCTTAATAGGGCAACCATTTGATCGTAATATTGCATGTTGGGTTTGTTACCAAGCAATTTACATAGCTCATTGCCAGTTGGGCTGAAACGATAGTAAAGCAAGCGTACACCTTTGCCGTGGGCTTGAAGTGAAAGCTTTTTACCTTGGTAGGTTAACGGAAGTGGAGAATCGAGCTCAATTTCCCCCGATTCTAATTCTGTTCCATGCATTAAACCGAGTTCAAATAACACTAGCAGGCTAGAGTAGGGTAGTTGAAAGTTGCCGACGTTGATATTGCCGGTGATGTTGCGCTTACCGAAATTGAAGATACCACCTTGGGCTCGATAACCGACTAGTAACTTGCGGCTGTTATCACCACCAAAACTACAGGCAAGTGCGGCGGCGCGTTGGAGAATTTGCGCTTCTTTTGGTGTCATGTCTTGCAGGACTTTCAACGCTTTCATTGACGTTGAACCAGGATTGGTCACTTCGCGTTTTAAGACCTGAGCCCATAGGCGCTGCATGGAGTGATTGTGGACTTCTTGCGCCATATCGAAAAAGCGATACAACCAATCTTGGTCAGGATCACCTGCGGTTTCATCTTTACAAGAGATATGAGCAAGCTTAAGAATTTGCTCGAGATTTTTCTGTCTTAGCTCTTTACGCTTGCGTTCACGAACCAAAGCCCGCTCAAGCATGCTTTTTTCAGGTTTTTCACTCTGTAGTAGTGCATCTAAGCCATAGGTTTGAGCAATGTTAAGCACGCGGCTGGCGCTGTCTTTGATATAACTCGACTTTTTTTCGTGTCGGTTAGATTGTTCCGATTGGTGATCAATGATTACCGGCTTGCTCGTCTCAGACATGCTATTTCCTTAGCCATCAGATGCTTAACGTTAAGTATAAACTGTACCTCGGAACGCGTAAGCCTGCCAGAAAAAGACTGTGAGCCAGTTTATAAAAATATCGCTATCATAAATGATAACAAGTTGTTAAAATTGTTATCGTTAATTTTGAGGGGCTTATGAAGTATTTCAATGAGAATAAACTGAAAAAGCACCTGTCAATTGCCCTACTGTTACTAGTTTACCTAGGTGTACTGAGCTATCTTTCTAGCTATTTGTCCTAAGATTGGCAATTAACAGGCTGCTTATTTTGATTAACAATTAGTAGTCATCGTACTCGGCGATTTCTGTGCCTTGTATGACGTAACCTGTTTGTGCTAATTCATGGCTAACTGTTTCTGTTTTTAGCGTTCCTATTACATAAATGACGTCCCAAAGCTGCTGTACTGGCGCGCCTTTAGGGAAGTTTACGTAGATAATTTGGTTTGGCGGCGGTGGTGGCACGTGGATGCATGCTCCAAAATATGGCACGAGCAGAAACTCTGTCACCATATTTGCATCCCCTTCAAGAGGGATTACAAAGCCTGGGATCTTTACCTTACTGCCGTTCAGCTCTTGCCTTACACTGCCGACCATAGATTGTTCCATACTGCCGCCAGAGTGATCGATAGCTGGCATTCCATAAGAATCAAACTGGTTGCGCTCACTTTCTGGGATGAGATCAATCCATTCTAAGGTAAGTGTGTCTTCTGCGTGAGTACTGAAGCTTGCTAGACCTAAGGTCATCACAGTCATCAGTATCATGAGTAGTCTTTTCATAATCTAAACTCTTATTGTCATACCGTCGCTGAGCGATTGGCGATATGCTCTAAATGCGGGAATAAAGCCGATAATAGTACCTGCCAGTTGCACTGCCGCCAACAACATCCATTCATAGTGAGATAAAGCGCTCATCTGCAGGTTAATGCCATAACTTTGTTGAATTATTGGCCCAGCAACCGTGAGCATGGCGTATAGGCCGATAATCCCAACCAGTAAGCCTATAAACGTTAGGACACTCGCTTCCAAAATCAACAGGCTAAATACATGCCTTGGTCTTGCTCCCATAGCGCGTAGGATGGCCATTTCTCGACGACGCTCTTGCAAGCTAGTGAGCAGGCTCGACAACATACCGAGTAAACCTGCGACAACGACAAATATCGATACTGCCATTAACGCTTGTTCAGCCACCGACATCATGCCCCACAATTCATGTAGAGCAACGCCTGGAAGAATCGCGCTGAGCGGTTCTTTGGGATAAGTATTGATTTGTCTCTGCAAGGCGAAAGTTTGTATCTTAGATTTTAAACCAAGCAACATAGCGGTGATCTGCTTTGGTTGGAATTTCATTGCTTCCAATTGTTCTGCGCTTGGGTTGTTACCTAAGTTTGCGCCTGACTCCCAGCCCACATGAATAGCTTCGATGGCTTCCAATGAAACGTGCACGGTTTTATCGACTGGTGTCCCCGTAGGAGCCAAGATTCCAACCACTCTAAATGGGGTATTGTCATGACGACTAAAGCCCACATCGCTGATGCCATGGGCAATGATCATTTCGCTGCCGATGGTGTAGTCCAAGGAACGCGCGACCTCGGCACCAATCACGGCGTCAAAAAGTCCTTCAAATGGTTTGCCTTGGCTAAACGCGAGGTTCTGCTTCTGACCATAACGATAATGCTCAAAGTAGCTATGGTTGGTCCCCATGACTCGAAAGCCTTTGTGGGAGTCGCCAAGTGAAATTGGAATTGCCCACTTTACCGCGCGATGTTGGCTAAATTCCTGATAACTCTTCCAATCAATATTGTTGGTTGCATTACCGATGCGAAACACTGAATAAAGCAACAGATTCACTTGACCAGAACGACCACCAACAATCAAGTCAGTGCCAGAAATCGTATTGGCAAAACTGTCTTTTGCTTGTGTGCGAATACGTTCGACCCCAAGTAATAAAATGACCGAAATCGCCACCGTTAGGATAGTAAGAATGGCGGTGACTTTACGGTTGCGCACACTTTTCCAAGCTAGGGTAAGCGTCGGTGTCATTGGTGACCTCCTGCTTGGTTTAACTGTTGAAGATTAATGGTGCGATCAAATAGCGGTTCTAATGTCGGGTCATGGCTTACAAATAGTAGCGTTGACTCAGCTTGGTTCACTTGGTCAAGTAACAGCTCGATAAAGGCGGTACGGTTGTCATAATCGAGTGATGACGTTGGCTCGTCTGCGATGATCACTTTGGGTTTACCGATCAGGGCGCGCGCTGCCGCGACTCTTTGTTGTTGTCCAATACTGAGTTCAACGACAGGTTTATCGAGCAGCTCAGAGGGTAAACGCAGTTTTTCGAGCAATTGCTTAGCATTAGAGAGCAAATCTCCGTCGAGTTGCTGACGGCGTAAGGTAGAAAACTGACAAGGTAAGGTGACGTTTTCAATCACGCTTAAATATGGCAGCAAGTTAAACTGTTGAAAAATATAACCGATATGGTTGGCGCGAAATTTGTCTCGTCGGCTACCTGACATTTGCGTCAGGTTTTCGCCTAATACAGCCACTTGTCCGGAAGTAGCCGTGTTTATCCCTGTTAGTAAGCCAAGCAGCGTTGACTTACCACATCCACTAGGTCCTTTAATGAATAGGTGTTCGCCCTGTTGAATCGTTAGAGAGGGGATCTCTAGTGTGGCAGACTCATTACCTGGCCAAGTAAATTGGACTTGATTGAGTTCAACCACAGGTCGATGGCATTTAGTATCCATTATTTGTTTCCAATCGTGAGAGAGGAGCGGCTCAGCATGGCTAAGCCGCTTTGTCTATTAAAGAGAAATCTTAGTCTCGCCTTTGCCAAGCTCAAGAGCAGCTTGTTTGGTATCAGTTAGCACGTTGATTTTTAATGACTCTGTACTTGGGAACTGTGAGAACCACTGAGTTTCAATGCTGCTTAGTTTCGTCACGTCGCTGCAATCGAAGTGGTATTCAATTGTGAACTCCCCATGGCCGCCGTGCTCATGATCGTGGTCTTCGTGGTGGTCATGGTCTTTATGATTATCGTGGTCATGATCGTGACCTTCGTGATTATGGCCATCTTCATGCTTGTCTTTATCATGAGCATGTTCATCATGGTGGTCGTGGTCGTGGTCGTGGTCGTGGTCGTGGTCGTGGTCGTGGTCGTGGTCGTGGTCGTGGTCGTCATGATGATCGTGACCTTTGTGATCGTCATGGTCATCACCACCTAGTGTATGGCTAACCGATTGGTGTTCAACTTTACAACCTGCTGCTTTAGCAAGCGTGAAAATGTTAGAAGCTTGCTCCAATTTTGCTACAGCATCTTCAAGCTGATGTTTTTGCTCATCCGTTTTTGGAGCGTGCTCAAAACCAACCACATCGGCGCCTGGAGCAGTGATCTCCATAAGCAGCTCATTGCCATCTTGGGCAATATTAATTTCCACTTGACCGTGCACATGCGCACCGTGTTGACGGTAGCCTTCTTCTGCATGCGCCATTGAGCTAATTGCTAGTGTGATTCCTAGAGCGATTGGAGTTACGTTTTTCATTTTAAGTCCTGATTATAAATTTGAGTAATGTTGTGCTATCCACCTAATGTGAATACGATTTATTGCAAATGATGAATCAATATCAGGACAGTGGTGGTGAACGTGGCAAGTAAGCAAAACTCACTGCCTCATTGTAGTGATATGCCGTAAATGGAGAAAAGTACTCACTGACTGTCGGTGCAGTGATGATAAGGGATGCGGGAGCTGCACCATGTAGTCCGCTGGCAAACAGCTGGCAGTGATGCTCTTTGTGGTGTGCTGAAGAGAGATCGTACTGATGATCAATAAACGCAAAGTTGAGCCATAGCACAAGGACGATTGCTAAAAATGCAAGCGCTGAAATGCGTTGGAGAAGAAAGCGATTTTGAAGCACGATGAAAGCACGATACAGAAAGTGGAGTTGTTATACTATAACAACTCCACTTCAAAGGGGGAAGTAAACTAAACTTTGTTTAAAGGTTTTGTTTGACTAGTGTAAGTACTTGTTGAATCTCGCTTTCATCTAGCGCGCCTTCTTTTACAAACAGTACTTTACCTTGTTTATCTTGCACTATGATCGCAGACGACTCTTCAGCCAGTTGCCAAGCGTTGGCTACCGTACCGTCCTCATCGAGCACCATTGAAGACCAAGGGAACTCTTTTTTGCTGTCTTCCGCCGAAGATTTAACAAATGATCCCGTACCCCAAATCGAATCATCTTGGTTAATGATCGATGTGGTCTGGTAGTTTTGCTCCGGGAATTTAGCCGCAGTAATTGCCGCCATTAACGGAGCATTGAGTTCTTTCGAGCTGCTGCGTCCCGCAATAGCTTGAATGACGCGAACTTTGCCTTGCATATTGGTCGTCGCCCAAGCTTGGAAAGCGGTTTTATCTCCTTGCAGAACGATTTCACCATGGCTTGCTACCGCCACTTCAGGCACGGCTTGCCCGACAGTGATGTTGTGAGCAAAAGCGAAAGCTGGAGAGCACGCGATTGCCAGAGTAAGAAGGGTTTTATTTTTCATTATGTTATTTCCTTTTGAATGTGCGCAAAAAGTATATACCCAAATTTAAGGTGCGGAGAAAACTCTCTCAGATAACACTGGTCTGATGTCACATTGTTAACAAAATGCTATACATTAAATACGCATCCGGTATAATACCTACGAGTTCTAAGGAATAGAACCAAGCAATCAGTTCGAATTGCATCACAAAAGGATATTGGAGTCGTTATGCTGCGTGAATTTACTATTTATCGTCCTCGTCAAGTTGCTCGTTTTGTTAAAACTTTGTTTAAAGGACAGTTTGTTATCTCTGGGGTTGGCAAGTTTACTTTCGACAATGGAAAAGTTTTACTGCCAGACGTGAAAGATCCACAAAAGTTAACTACCTATAAAGAGATCAATCAGGCGATTGCTTTATTGCCAGTCTAAATTTTGGTTCTCTACCAAATTACGAATTATTGAAAAGTCGCCTCATTGGCGGCTTTTGTCGTTTATAGCCGGTATGACATTGCCAACCCTTCCTTCCTCTTACTTGCCGCTTCTTTACTTCAATGAGTAAAACTTTCACGCCAACAGGTTGAATTTGCGACTATATTGTTAATAAGCAACATTGTGCTTATTAATAACAAACGACAATCAAACGTGACTAGTGGCTATGGACCCTCTTTTTATTCTGTTATGTACGCTACTTGTCCTCTTGATGCAGGTTGGTTTTCTGTTTCTAGAGGCAGGCACGGTACGTAAAAAAAACACTGCTAATGTGGCTGCCAAAAACCTTATCGATTTGGCGGTGGTCCTGATCCTTTATTGGCTCGTTGGCTACGGTGTTATGTTTGGTGAATCGATGGACGGTTATCTAGGGACTAGCCACTTTTTACTTGGTAATTTTGAAGGTTTAGATGAGGGAGCATTCTTTGTCTTTCAAATGGTGTTTTGTGCAACTTCGGTGACGATCATTTCTGGGGCAATTGCCGAAAGAGGAAGTTTAAAGGGTTACATTGCCTTATCCATTTTCGTCGCCGCTGTTGTTTATCCTGTTATTGGGCATTGGGTGTGGAGTGACAATGGATGGCTTGCACAACGAGGCTTCGTTGATTTTGCTGGTTCGACAGTGGTCCATTCTGTCGGTGGTTGGGCGGCGCTAGCGGCGATCATGATTATTGGACCTAGGCTGAATCGGTTTGTCGAAGGACATAATTTTAACCACAGCAGTTTAGTACAAAGTGTCGCAGGGGTGGTTTTTCTATGGATAGGTTGGCTTGGCTTTAATGCGGGTAGCTCACTGCATTTTGACGCTAACGTGTTCAATATTGTCCTCAATACCATTCTAGCGGGGGCGGCTGGTGGTCTTACGTCAGCAATGTACTCTTTACATAAAACCAATAGAGTACACATTCCTAACTTCTACAACGGCATCTTATCAGGGTTAGTCTCCATTACCGCAAGCTGTAATTTTGTTGATGGCCTTTCATCGGTGCTTATTGGCTCACTCGGCGCTTTGATTTCACTTTCGGTTGGTCGACTGTTAGTGATGAAAAAGATTGATGATGTGGTTGATGCAGTGCCTGTCCATCTAGCAAGTGGCATCTGGGGCACTATCGCCTTAGCGCTGTTTGTTCCTAAGTCGGTGATTACAGATACCTTGCTGATGAGCGATAGAATGGAGTTACTATGGAGCCAGGTATTTGGTGTCAGTGTCGTGGCGGCATTCGTATTTCCTCTCTGTTACCTTGTTTTCTCTCTGATAAACAAGGTACTTCCTCTTCGCGTTGGACAAGAAGAGGAGATCGTCGGGCTGAATATTTCGTCTCACCAAGCCAGCAGCGATCTCTATGACTTGGTTACTGTGATGCAAAATCAGGAAGAGAGCGGTGATTTCAGCCAGCGTGTCGATTATGACCCAACGTCAGAGATTGGCATGATTGCCCGCCAATACAATCGAGTCCTTTCTCGTTTTGAAACTGCTTTGGTCAAAGCAACCCAAAAACACAGTGCATTATTGCAAACTAACCAAAGACTTAAATCGATGGAATCACGAGTACAAAAAAGTGAAAAGCTTTCAAGCCTTGGTCAGATAAGCTCGGGATTAGTACGGGAGATAAACGAACCGATTGGTTATGTGCTGAGTAATATCAAAACACTTAAAGACTACAATAAATTTTTTAAGTTGTTGGTTATTGAATACAAAGCGTTTGCTGCCACCGTTTCTCAACACCCTGTGGTGGCTAATGAAGTGCTGCAACGGATTGATAAAATATGTGAAGAGGAAGATTTAGAGTTTGTCCTCGAAGATAGTGAAGAGCTAATCGATGCCACATCTGAGGGGGCGAGTAAAATAGAGAAGATCCTGTCGAATGTGCGTACATTCTCAGAGTTCGGAGATGAGAAATTTGAGCTTAAAGACGTCAATGTTCTGGTTTCTGCTGCGGTGGAAAAAGTCGCTGCCACTTTGCCACTGAGCTGTAAATTGCTTGAATCTTATGAGGCAAAATTACCTATGGTCTCTTGTAGCCCATATCAAATCGAGCAGTTGTGCAGTAACGTTCTCTTGAATTCTATTCAGGCCATCGGTGAAGATCGTGGCGCAATAAAAGTCACCACTAGCAACGAAGGTAATCATGTGGTTGTGTCGATTATCGACAGTGGTGTGGGCATTAAGGAAGAATACCAAACTAAGGTGTTTGAGCCATTTTTCACAACGTTTGGTAGTCAAGGTCATGCAGGGCTAGGACTATCGATTTGTTATGGAATCGCCACCAATCACGGTGGCTCGTTAAGTTTATTGAGTAAACAGGCAAAAGGAACCAAAGTGACCTTGCGCCTACCAATGCCACTTGATGAGTGATAAAGGAGAGGCGTATGGCTGATAAGGGACTGACGAAGCTACTGGTGGTGGATGATGAGGTTCATATTACTAAATCTCTTAGCCGCTTACTGAGAAAAGAGTATCAAGTTATCGCCTTTAACAATCCTCTCGAAGCTTTGGTTTACCTTGGTGAAAATGAAGTTGCGATTATTATGTCTGACATGCGCATGCCTGGGATGGGAGGAGCCCGCTTTTTAAGCGAATCCGTATTGATCCAACCTCATGCGATACGTATAGCGTTCTCTGGTGGGGTAGACTATCGGACCTTAGTCAGTGCAATTAATGAAGGACAAATTCATCATGTTCTTGCTAAGCCTTGGGACACCGATGAGCTCAAAGAGCTGCTGGGCAAAATGGCCACTCAGTACCAGATGAATATAGGCCTAAAGCAGCATGCGCAACATTTGGATCATGAAAACCGCACTTTTAGTGAAGAAAATAGTCAGTTGCTGGCCTCATCCACTGAAACTCAGATGCAGTTAGTTGAGCTAAAACAGCAATATGATCAACTTCTGTCACGTTACCAGAGCTTTAGCCAAGATTCTCAGAGGGTGCTAATGGCAGGAGCTGTGGCTCACTCTTGGTATGAGGAGTGTGATTTGCAACGCGTCGCTTTACATGCCAAGCAATTAGCGCTTTCCATGTGTTTGCCACCTAAGATAGTCAATCTGGTTTATCGTTGTGCTCAACTACATCCGATTGGCTTGTTGTTCTCATCTTTGAGTGAAGTGCCTGCCAATTTCGCTAATCATCATCTAGCACCATGCTGTTTTGGCTCGATAGCTTATGAAGTGTTAAGTGACAGCCCGCACTTAAAAGAGGTGGTTATGGGAATCAAGCATCAAGATGAAAATGTCAATGGGACGGGTTACCCACAGCATCTCACGCAAGCTGATATTCCGCTTATCGCCAAAATTGTTCGTGTAGTGAAGGATTATGACTTTCTAACGGTGACTCATAATCAGCCTAAAAATCGCTGCTCCCCAGCACAAGCCGCTCTTAAACTGCAAGAGTTATCTGATGTTCACTATGACGCTGCAATTGTGAAAGCCTACTTAAAAATGGTTTCGACAAAGCTGCAAAACAATGACAATACGATGGAATATTCTGTTCCGTTGCGCGAGCTTAAAGTCGGAGACGAACTTAAACGAGATGTACGCTTGACCAACGGTCAGGTGTTGATCAAGCGGGGCAGCATGCTCAATGATGAGATGCTGCAGCGTTTAATAGGGTTAGAGAAGCAAAATCAACATTATTTTGCCTATGTTGTTTAGCCATGAGAATTATTCTTGGCATGATCAACTAGGTGGAAAACAAACTCCAGTTCCCCCCAAACCACAGTAGCCGTTCGGGTTTTTAGCTAGGTATTGCTGGTGGTAATTTTCAGCGTAGTAGTATTTACCTGCGGGCAAAATCTCTGTGGTGATCTCACTACAGCCGTCACCGAGTAGAGCTTGATAGTCCTGCTTAGATGCTAGCGCTGCTTGGTACTGTTCGTCACTATATACATAGATCGCAGAACGGTATTGGGTACCACGGTCATTGCCTTGTCTCATTCCTTGAGTTGGGTCATGCTTCTCCCAGAAAGTTTGCAATAGCTGTTTTAGGCTGATAATAGTTGGATCGAAAACGACACGTACAATTTCAGTATGACCAGTCATTCCACTGCACACTTCTTCATAGGTTGGGTTAGGAGTAAAGCCTCCAGCGTATCCCACTGAGGTGCTTATCACACCGTCAAGCTGCCAGAACAGACGCTCGGCTCCCCAAAAGCAGCCCATTCCAAGGAGAATTTTCTCGCAACCTTCTGCTGGTTCTGCAGTCAAACGGGTTTGATTGACGAAATGAATGTCATCGAGAGCAAGTGGAGTCTCTCGTCCAGGGAGTGCTTGCTGGGCGGTAATCATGGTTTGTTTGTCGAGCATCGTGATTTCCTTGTTAGAGTATTTTTCATATAGACCGCCTAATTCACTGTTTTCGTACAGACTTATTTTTTTAGTGGCGGTATTATTCCCTTACATGATGTAGACAGATAATTAAGCATGATCAGCAAACCTTTACCAGTTCTAATCGCTCTTGTTTCTTTTGCCCCACCGCTATGGGCGCAAAACGTGGAACTGTCGATAGAAGGATTAGAGGGTGAGCTAAATGATAATGTTGAAGCCTATTTATCATCCATTCCTGAAGCCGACTATAAAACAAGCTTACGCTTTCAAGCCCGTCTAGAGAAGAGCATCACAGAAGCGCTCAATGCGTTGGGTTACTACCACCCAGAGATTGACTTCACTGTCGTAGAAGATGAGTCAGAGTTGATCGTCAATGTGACTTCAGGACCCGCGGTTATCTTGCAGCAGGTCGACATTAAAATAGAAGGTGAGGCTAAACATGATCCTCAGTTTACGGCACTTATTGAAAACAGTGGTCTGAAACAGGGTGAGGTACTCAATCATAGTTTGTATGACAGTTTGAAATCTTCGATTCGAAATCTGGCTTTGCAAAAAGGTTATTTTGAAGGGGACTTTACTGCCAATCGCTTGGAAGTTGCTCCCGATCTCAATCAAGCTTTTATTCACCTTCACTATGACAGTGGAATGCGTTATCACTTTGGTGCCAATACGATTACTGGCAGTCAAATTGATCAAGATAGGGTTGAGTCATTATCCCCTTATCAGACCAATGACCCTTATCAGGCGACCAAAGTAGGGGAATATAACCAAAACCTATCCAATACCGATTGGTTTTCATCAGTCTTTGTTGAGCCCGATTTGAGTCAATTAGGCCAAGGGCGAGAGTTGCCGATGAAGGTATCGCTTGCTCCTCAGGCTAGAAACAAACTCGAAACGGGTATTGGCTACGCAACGGATGTTAGGGTTCGAGGCTCACTCAAGTGGAAGAAACCTTGGGTAAACAGTCGTGGACATAGCTTCGACAGCAGTCTGTCAATCTCAAAGCCTGAACAAACGATCACTGCCGGTTATCAAATTCCACTCGAAGACGCGTTGAACGAGTATTATCGCATCCAATACGGGATGAAAAACGTCAACCAGCGTGATACGGAAAGTCTTGAGTCTAACCTGGCCCTAGAAAGGCATTGGGTGCTTGGTAGTGGCTGGCATCGAACGTTTTATGTCCGTTACTTGCTAGAGAACTATACCCAAGGTAAACAAGATGACAATGCTCAGTTTCTATTACCAGGGGTTACTTTTTCGCGTAGCCGTGTTCGTGGGGGGGCAATGCCAACTTGGGGAGACCGCCAAAGTGTGACACTTGAATATGGCGATCCGAATGCTTTATCAGAAACCAGAGTGACTCGATTGATTGGTGCGACGACTTGGATTCGCAGTGCTGGTCAAAACCACCGGGGCATCTTCAAACTGAATGGTGGTGCAAACTTTGTAGAAGATTTTAACAAGCTCTCGCCATCGCTACGCTTTTTTGCAGGTGGTGACAACAATCTTCGTGGTTATGGTTATGAGTCGATTTCCCCTAAAGACTCTCAAAACAAATTAACTGGTGCCAAATATATGTTGACCAGTTCAATCGAGTATCAATATCGCGTTTATGGCGATTGGTGGGGCGCCGCTTTCTACGATGTTGGTGATGCATTTAATGAATCACCAGATATCAAGCGAGGCACAGGGGTTGGTGTGCGCTGGGCATCGCCAGTTGGCCCTATTCGTCTAGATTTCGCTTGGGGGCTAGACGCTAGTAAAGGCAAAGAATTTAAGCTCCACTTTACTTTAGGACCAGAGCTATGACCCGTGTTGTGATTAAGTGGTCAAAATGGCTTTCACTCACTTTACTCATTTTACTCCTCAGCGTTTTGGTTGCGCTAGGCGGATTACTGTTTACCAATCCTGGCTTGAACCTTGTATTGTGGGGGGCCGAGAAGTTTGTTCCTCAGCTTAAAGTTGAGTCGAGTCAAGGCGCGATTTTTCCTCGATTTACCCTCAGCAATGTTGTATTTAAAGATGACAACTTGCATGTCGATACTCAGGTAAGGTCACTAACGCTTGCAGTCAATGCGACATGCTTTACTGAGCCGGGTGTTTGTATCGATGAACTTGCGATTGATGGTTTGTCATTCGCTATGCCTGAGTTACCAGAAAGCTCACCAGCCACTCAAGAGCAAGCTGAAGCGTCATCATCAGCTAAAATTACCTCTCCAATTCCTATCAAGTTAAGTCGATTGGCGCTAAGCGATATTAAGCTGGATATTTTAGGTAATCAGATTACATGGGACTCATTTACCTCTGGGGCGTCATTTCAAGGTAATCGCCTACGTATCAATGCAACCGAACTTAAATCACCTTGGGTTAAGTTAGCGGAAAGTAGCGCTGACAACGAGCAGGCTGCTACGTCAGTGAATCAAGCGTCAACGCCTGCAGAGATTGCCCTGCCTAATATCGTTTTACCGCTGCAAATAGATTTTGTACGCCTCGATATTTACGACTTTAAGCTTGATCAAACAACGCCGGTTATCGTCGACCATTTAGGCTTAGAGGCCAATGCAAAAGACTCTCGAGTGGTGGTTAAAACACTTGAGTTGGATATGCCGCAGGCGACTGCAAAACTCAAAACGGATATTGAGCTGCAAGGTGACTACCCACTCGAGTTACAGCTGGATGCAACGGTTAAAGAAGAGATAGCAGCAGGGCAAACCTTGTCCCTCAAAGCGAGTGGCAGTGTGGCGAGATTAGAAGCGTCAGCGCAACTGGCTGGGTTAGCTAAAGCTTCACTTTCCGGCGAGCTGCAGCCACTCAAACCTGAACTACCTTTTGATTTTTCCTTAACCCAAGCTGATCTGCAGTGGCCGTTACAAGGAAAAGGGGACTACTTTGCTTCGATAGATAACCTCGAAGCTCACGGCTCTCTTAATGGTTATAGCCTCAATCTAGATGCAGACTTTAAAGGCTCACAGCTTCCAGATGTATCACTCGTGCTGCAAGGCAAAGGTGATCTCTCCCATATCAAGTTGAGCCAAGTGGACATTGCCACACTAGGAGGAACGATCTCCGGTGACGTGATGGCGGATTGGCAAGCGCCGATTAACTGGGCGGCAAACTTGACACTGGCTCACATTCAGCCCGGTCTACAATGGCCTGAAGCTGAAGGCAATATCAGTGGGCAAGTGTCAACAACCGGAAGTCTAACAGAGCAAGGTGGATGGCAAGTCGATGTACCGAAGCTTGATATTGATGGTGTACTGCGTGAATACCCTCTGAATATCGTTGGTAGTGTGACTGCGTCGGACATAACAGGTAAAAATGCGCTCAGTGTTAAAACGCCGCAGCTAGTGCTTTCTCATGGCCCAAACACTATTAAAGCCAGTGGGGAGCTAGATAAACAGTGGCGCATGGATCTGGCGCTCAATTTGCCTGACTTAAATACAACAGTGCCAGATTTAAACGGGCGTGTTTTCGGTGATGTTGCTCTGCGTGGCGACATACAAACTCCTGATGTGGGTTTAGACCTTGTCGCTAAAGGTATTGATTGGCAGAAGCAGGCCCAGATTTCTCAGTTAAGTCTGAAGGGTAATGTCACCCCGCTTCCAACGCCAAGTGGTCAATTAGCGCTCAAGGTCAATCAAGCTAAGTATCAAGACAAGGTGATCGAAAACGTGAGCTTGAACTTCGCGGGTTCCCAGCAAGAGCACCAACTTAACCTCGATGTAAACTCAAATATTGTGTCGACGAGCTTAGCCCTGACAGGCTCACTGACTGATAAGCCAGAACTTGTTTGGCAAGGTAAGATTAAGCGTATGCTGCTTTCTTCAGCGCAAGGGGAATGGCGACTGAGTCAGCCAACGGCACTAGGCTTTGAAATGGCGACGGAGCAGCTTTCCGTCGCGGCCCACTGTTGGTTGCAAGCTGAGTCATCGCTCTGCTTGGAGAAGGATATCAAGGTTGGAAAAAGTGGCGAAGCTGCGCTCGCATTAAGTCAATTTAATTTCGAGCAGATAAAATCTTTTCTTCCCAAGACAACGCAGTTGCAAGGGCAAGCTGACGCTAAACTATGGGCAAAGTGGGGTAACAACCAACCTCCTCAGCTAAAGGCTAAAATTGAACTGGCTAAGGGTGAGGTGGTTCAAAAGCTTGAACAACCTCTAGAGTTGGGTTGGGAGAGTGTGACACTGAAGGCGCAACTTGCAGACAATAAGCTGAGCGCAGAGTGGTTACTCGACGTAACTGATAACGGTGATGTTTCTGGCAGCGCCACTATTCCGGATGTGTTAAGTGAAGACAAACAAATCGATGGTCGTTTGAAGCTCACTACGTTTAACGTAGACTTTTTAGCGCCTGTAGTTGGGGAGTTCAGTAAGCTTAAATCAAATATTACTACCGATCTCGCAATTAGCGGTCCGGCGATGCAGCCCAAAGTGAATGGCCAGTTTGTTGTCGATGATATTTTGTTGCAGGGGGATATATCTCCTGTTGAAGTCGACTCAGGTCGTTTAACCATTAACTTCACAGGCTATGATGCGACACTGGCTGCGGCTATTCATACTCCTGACGGAAAGCTTGAGCTAGCTGGGGATGCCGATTGGCATAACTTGCAGGATTGGAACACCAACGTACGCGTCTTTGCTGAAGAGCTGCTGGTTAATGTACCACCTATGGTCAAGATTAAAGTTCAACCGGATATGACAATCTCTGCGTCACCAAAGTCTGCTCGAATTGACGGGACTATCGCTTTGCCATGGGGGCGTATTGTGGTTGAAGAGTTACCGCCAAGTGCGATAGGGGTGTCAAAAGATCAGGTCATCCTTAATGATCAGCTTGAGCCAGTTGACGAGCAAAGCTCGGTACCTTTTGCGGTGCAATCCAATATCAATATTAAGATTGGCGATGACTTTAAGCTCTCTGCATTTGGCCTAGAGGGGGAGTTAGTTGGTAATCTCAATGTCGCACAGCGAGACAAAGGACCTTTTGTTACTGGCGAAGTCAATATCATTGATGGCTCATACCGTTCGTTCGGCCAAGACTTGCTAATTGAAGAAGGTAAGGTGCTGATGAATGGCCCAGTGGATCTGCCTTATCTACAAATTACCGCGATTCGTAACCCAGATAACACCAAAGATGATGTGACGGCTGGGGTTAAAGTAACTGGCCCAGTCAGTGAGCCTACAGTGACTATTTTCTCTAACCCAGCGATGGCACAAGCCAATGCGCTTTCCTATCTATTGCGTGGTCAAGACATTGATGGTGAATCAGGTGGTAATGCCATGGCGACAACATTAATTGGTTTAAGCCTAGCGAAAAGTGGTCAGGTTGTCGGTGAAATTGGCGAAGCCTTCGGGGTGCAAGATCTTCAGGTCGATACCGCAGGATCTGGGAGAGAGTCTCAAGTGACGGTGGGCGGATATATTCTACCAGGTCTCAAGGTGCAATATGGGGTCGGTATATTTGAGTCGGTGGGTGAGTTCACCGTGCGTTATCGTTTGATGCAAGATCTCTATGTTGAGGCATTATCTGGTGCGACGAACGCGGTCGACCTTCTGTATCAGTTTGAGTTTAATTAGTTGGTAACACCATTGAAAGGAGTCGATGAAATGCAACAGCTAGTATTTGTGTACGGCACACTACGCCAAGGGCAAAATAACCATCACTTGTTAGCACAATCTGAATGGCTTGGTAATTATGCGACCCCACCAATTTACAGCCTTTATGATCTTGGCGCTTATCCGGCCGTAACAGAAGGGCATAGTGTCCTCTATGGCGAGGTTTATCGCGTTGATGATAAGACGTTGCAGCAGTTAGACCTGTTAGAAGATGTACCAGTTACTTATCGTAGAGAGCAGATAGAAACCCAATTTGGTTTAGCTTGGATCTATTTCTACCAGCATGGTGATCAATTGGAAACGTTGATTTCCTCCGGTGACTGGTGCCAAAAGGTGTAATACTTTCCTATACCGAGTGGGTGATTTGACTAAGGAGAGAACGATGAAAGTACAATTTGTTCTAGTGGTATTATTGTTGGCAGGATGTGCCACACAGCCACCCCCACTAAGTAATGTGGAAAGTGATTGGTCAGAGTATGGCAAACAACGTGCCGAGCAAGGTTTTTTGAAACAGTCAGAAGTTAAACTCGCCAAACTAGATCAAGGTGGCGTCTTCAACCAAGAGTTATACCTCGCTTACTCCGATGGCTACGAACAAGGTAGGTTAGAGTACTGCTCACAGAGTGCATATATGTTAGGGGTAGTAGGGAAACCTTATGCTGGAATCTGTGATCGGATTGACCCATTTTTCAAGCAAGATTATATCTCTGGACGTCACTCAACCGCAGGTTCAGCGTTCTAAACCTAAAAGAGTCGCGATTAAGCGACTCTTTGGTTTTTAGCGTTTGAAGATTAGTTTTCTTCGCGATTTAGCTCTAAAAACTCTTCGACTTGCTTAACCATGTTTTTCGAACCTACAAAGAACGGCACGCGTTGGTGTAGCTCTGTCGGCTTAATGTCCATAATACGCTGAACACCATCAGATGCGACTCCACCTGCTTGTTCGATGATATAAGCCATAGGGTTACACTCGTAAAGTAGGCGCAGTTTACCATTTGGATGGCTTTGCGTACTTGGGTAGAGATAGATACCACCTTTCAATAGGTTACGGTGAAAGTCTGCCACCAAAGAGCCAATGTAACGCGAAGTGTAAGGGCGGTTTTCACTCGGTGCATTTTCCTGGCAGTACTTGATGTACTTCTTAACACCCATAGGGAAACGAATGTAGTTGCCTTCGTTGATCGAGTAGATGCTACCGTCTTCTGGAATCATCATGTTTTCATGCGACAAGCAGAAAGTGCCTAGTGAAGGGTCGTAAGTGAAGCCGTTAACACCATTACCTGTTGTGTACACCAACATGGTTGATGAGCCGTAAATGACATAGCCTGCTGCAACTTGCTTGTGACCAGGTTGAAGAAAATCTTCTTCTGTTGGCGGGGTACCGATTGGTGATACACGGCGATAGATGGAGAAAATTGTACCAACAGAAACGTTAACATCGATATTCGATGACCCATCCAATGGGTCCATTAACACAACGTATTTTGCGTTCTTGTTCAATTCTTTATTAAACGCTACCGCCTCGTCTTCTTCTTCACTGGCAACACCACACACTTGATCTCGGGCTTCAAGAGCGGCCTTAAATTTGTCGTTCGCGTAGACATCAAGCTTTTGCTGATCTTCGCCTTGAACGTTTGCAGTACCAACTGCACCAGTAATATCACCTAAACCAGCTGCGTTAATTTCACGGTTAACAATTTTTGCAGCAAGGCGAATTGAAGAGAGTAGGGATGATAGATCACCGCTAGCGTGGGGGAAGTCCGCTTGTTTTTCAACAATGAACTCGCCAAGGGTGCGCATTCCAGACATGGTTTTTCCTTTAAAAGTCGCTCATAGATAGGGGGAATGGGATGTCTCGTTCTCTAACGGAGCTTTTATGACTACCCGAGATAAGTGTAAAAGTTAGATCTTTTTATTGGTAATGAACTAACTGTCTTAGATCTCAAATTTTTTAGTAAACTTTCAACAGTTTTCACAGCGATGGGAGATGAGTTAGTGAGCAAAGCGTAATCAGTGAGTCAATTCTCTTTATTAAGGTGGCTAAAGTAGTTCGCTTTTTGCCATATTGTCGCCATAATGAGGACAATATTTTCCGCTTAGAACAAGGCTTTTCTATGCATATTCATATCCTGGGGATCTGTGGCACTTTTATGGGTGGTGCAGCTGTATTAGCACGTCAATTGGGGCATAAAGTCACAGGGTGTGATGCCAATGTTTATCCACCAATGAGTACTCTACTCGAATCTCAAGGTATTGAAATTATAGAAGGCTTTGACCCGTCGCAACTCGAACCAGCACCTGATTTAGTTGTGATTGGTAATGCGATGAGCCGCGGCAATCCATGTGTCGAGTATGTGCTGAATCATAACTTGCGTTACACCTCTGGTCCTCAGTGGCTGCAAGAGTTCTTACTTCATGACCGTTGGGTATTAGCGGTATCTGGTACTCATGGAAAAACCACAACGTCTAGTATGTTGGCGTGGATCTTAGAAGACTGTGGCTATAAGCCGGGTTTCTTGGTTGGTGGTGTTTTGGGTAACTTCGGAATTTCAGCTCGTCTTGGTGAAAGCATGTTTTTTGTTGTTGAAGCAGACGAATATGATAGTGCTTTTTTCGATAAGCGTTCTAAGTTTGTGCACTATCATCCACGCACCTTAGTTATGAACAACCTAGAGTTTGATCATGCCGATATCTTTGACGATCTTGAAGCGATAAAACGTCAGTTTCATCATCTTGTTCGCACAGTGCCGGGCAATGGGCGTGTTTTTGCACCGAAACAAGATAGTGCTCTACAAGATGTGCTTGAGCGCGGCTGTTGGAGCGAAACTGAGTTTAGTGGTGAGCAAGGTGACTGGCAGGCGGAGAAAATAAATATTGATGGCTCGCAGTTCAACGTATTGTTCCAAGGCGAGCAAGTAGGTAGCGTGAACTGGAATCTAGTTGGTGATCACAATGTAGATAATGCTTTGATGGCGATAGCCGCAGCGCGCCATGTTGGCGTTACCCCAGACTTAGCCTGTGAATCTTTAGCCAAATTTATCAATACCAAACGCCGCTTGGAGATCAAAGGTGAGGTCAATGGCATCACGGTTTACGACGATTTTGCCCATCATCCGACCGCGATTGAACTGACGCTCGGTGGATTACGTAATAAGGTCGGCGATAGCAAAATTATCGCGGTACTCGAACCACGCAGCGCTACAATGAAGCGAGGTGTTCACAAGGATACGTTGGCCGCTTCGTTACAAAAAGCCGATCAGGTGTTTTTATATCAACCCGACTCGATTGATTGGTCGGTGGAAGATATTGCAGCTCAATGTGATCAACCTGCGCAAACCTCAGATAATGTCGATGAGCTAGTGGAGCAAATTGTTGCTAGTGCTAGTTCGGGTGACCAGATTTTGGTTATGAGCAATGGCGGGTTCGAAGGTATTCACAATAAGCTTCTGGCAAAGCTAGAGCAATAGTGTAGTTTTTTTATATGATTAAACAACAAAAAGCCATCACCTTAGCCTTTACCGGTGCCTCTGGTGCTCCTTATGGTTTACGCCTATTAGAGCGCCTTCTGGCTGCTGATTATCAAGTTTATCTGCTTGTTTCATCCGCTGCGAGAGTGGTGCTTGCAACTGAACATGACCTTAAACTGCCAGCTAATCCTGATTCGGCTAAGCAAACTTTGGTTGAGCATCTCAATTGCGACCCAGACAAGCTGATTGTATGCGGTAAAGATGACTGGTTCTCTCCGGTGGCATCTGGCTCTGCTGCGCCGAAACAGATGGTCGTCTGTCCTTGCTCAGCAGGCAGCGTTGCGGCGATTGCGCACGGTATGTCTGATAACCTGATTGAACGTGCCGCAGACGTGGTGATGAAAGAGCGTGGTCAACTACTGTTGGTGGTTCGCGAGACGCCATTCTCTACCCTGCATCTCGAGAACATGCACAAGCTGTCACAAATGGGCGTGACCATCATGCCTGCTGCACCAGGTTTTTATCATCAACCGAAATCGATTGATGATCTGGTTGATTTTATGGTCGCGCGTATTCTCGACCACCTAGGAGTAGATCAAGGATTGGTTCCTCGCTGGGGCTATGACTCCCGTCAGAGCTGATATGTGAACGGCGCTAGCTATTGAGTCACATAACTATTACAATTCGACCGTTACTCATCGGGGAGCTATTGACCTAACTTATGTTAGCGTCAGCTGAGATCGAGCCATCGCTTGGGACCCGTGTACCTGAACCAGATAATGCTGGCGTAGGAATTGAGTTTGGATTTGAACTCCGCTTCTCAAACCTGTGCCGCTCAAACAAGGAGAGAGCGAGCAGTGAAAAACACTCTAAGCACCATTTCAATAAGTTCCCTTGCGTTAGCAGTGCTAGCGACAGTTCCAGCGACAGCCGCAGAAAACAGTTTAACTGTCTATACCTACGACTCTTTTGCCGCCGATTGGGGCCCAGGTCCAATCGTAGAAAAAGCATTTGAAGCGCATTGTGGTTGTGATGTTAATTTCGTCGCATTGGATGATGGTGTCTCTATCCTTAACCGTCTGCGTTTAGAAGGCGATAACAGCAAAGCGGATATTATTTTAGGCTTAGACAACAACCTGATGGCGGAAGCGAAAAAAACAGGTTTGTTGGCTGAACATAGCGTAGACACCAGCAAGGTTGCTTTGCCAAATGGCTGGGCGGACAAAACCTTCGTCCCTTATGATTTCGGTTACTTTGCTTTTGTTTACAACAAAGAGAAGCTAGCTAACCCACCAAAAAGCTTAAAAGAACTGGTGGAATCACGCGATGATCTGAAAGTGATCTATCAAGATCCACGCACTTCAACACCAGGGCAAGGTCTGATGCTGTGGATGAAGTCTGTTTACGGCGATGATGTGACTCAGGCTTGGCAAAATCTTGCCAAGAAAACCGTAACCGTCACTAAAGGTTGGTCTGAAGCGTATTCAATGTTCCTCGAAGGTGAGTCTGATCTGGTTCTCTCTTACACCACATCTCCTGCTTATCACTTGATTGCCGAAAGTGACAACAAGTATGCCGCCGCTGATTTTGCCGAAGGTCACTACACTCAAGTGGAAGTGGCTGCGAAAGTAAAAGCGTCTAAAAATCAAAAGCTAGCAGATGAGTTCATGAACTTTATTCTAAGTGATGAGTTCCAATCAGCAATGCCAACAGGCAACTGGATGTACCCAGTCACTGAGGTTGCACTGCCTGAAGGTTTTGAAAGCCTGACTCTACCAAGCAAAGCACTGACCTTTAGCGCCGACGAAGTGGCCGAAAATCGTAAATCTTGGATTCGCGAATGGCAAAGTGCGCTGACATTCTAAGAGGCTCTTTTGCGTAATACCCCAAAAATTGGCTTATGGGTCGCGATATTTATCGCGACCTTTGTCGTTTCTGCTCTCGGTGCCTTACTGGTTAACGCGCCATCGTTAGATATCAGTCAGGTATGGAGCGATCCATACTATCGACATGTCACCAAATTCAGTTTCTATCAGTCTTTTCTATCTACTTTGCTCAGTGTTGGCCTTGCCATCCCAGTCGCGCACGCGTTATCTCGCCGTCAGTTTGCTGGTAAGTCCCTGTTACTCAAACTGTTTGCTACCACACTGGTGTTGCCTGTCTTAGTCGGGGTGTTTGGTCTGCTCGCCATTTATGGCAATAGCGGCTTGATTTCCGATCTGTTCAAAAGTTTAGACAGCAAGTTGCCGTTCTCAATATATGGGCTCAATGGCATTTTATTGGCGCACGTGTTTTTTAATCTTCCTTATGCGACCCGGTTATTGTTGCAGGCGCTCGACTCTATCCCACAAGAGCAGCATAAACTATGCGCCCATCTCGGCATGGGACACTGGGATAAGTTTCGTTGGATAGAATGGCCGCGGCTACGTCAGCAATTACCTCATGTCAGCGGCTTGGTGTTTATGCTCTGTTTCACCAGTTTTGCTACCGTAATGGCACTCGGTGGTGGGCCTAAGTCAACCACGATCGAGCTGGCAATCTATCAAGCTATTAAGTTTGATTTCGATCTCCAAGCTGGCGCGCTATTGGCTATTTGGCAAATGATGCTTTGCGGTGTTATGGCGTTGACTATTCAGCGATTAGCGAAACCGATTTCAGTCACCTCAGGCTCGCAGAGTCAGACTATTTACTTGTCTAAAGACTCGTTTGTTTCTAAGTGTTGGGATTGGGGGTGGATAGCCTTTTCAATGCTGCTGGTGCTACCTCCGTTGCTGATGGTGCTGCTCAGTGGTCTTAACAATCATGCGCTGGATGTTTTCACCGACGCACGTTTTTGGCAGGCACTATGGGCGTCTATGAAAGTGGCAACCATGGCAAGTGTGATTGCGGTGATTGCTGGCATTGCCATCTTGTTAACCAGCCGAAGATTACGCCTTAATTATCGCGAGAAGAGTGCGGATCATATTGAGTTGATTGGCACCATTATTCTTGTGACACCCGGTCTTGTGATTTCGACCGGACTGTTTCTATTGCTGCGCTCATTTACTGATGTATTTAGCTTAGCACTAGTGGTTGTCGTAGCCGTGAATGCCTTAATGGGTCTGCCATATGTGATTAAAACGCTGTCTCAGCCAATGTTGCATGTCGAGCAGCAATATCAATATGTTTGTGCCAGTTTAGGAATGAAAGGTTGGAATCGTTTTAAAGTGGTTGAGTGGAAAGCGCTGAAAAAACCGATGGCTCATGCCTTTGCGATCAGCTTTATGTTTGCGATTGGCGATTTAAGTGCGATTGCTTTGTTTGGTAGCCAAGAATTTCGCACCTTGCCACTTTACCTATTCCAGCTGCTTGGTAGCTATCAAATGGAATCTGCTGCTGTAGTATCTGTGACTCTATTACTCTTGAGCGTCGGCTGTTTTACGCTCATTGAAACCTTGTTAAAAGCCAACTCGAAGGTGAATCATGCTGACCTTAAGTAACGTCGATTATTACTATCACAATGAATTGTTTCACTTTGATACCTTGATTTCACCGCAGTCGATCGTTGCCCTGATGGGGCCAAGTGGCGCGGGTAAATCGACCCTATTGGCTTTAGTCGCGGGTTTTATTGAGCCGACCGAGGGAACCATTGAGGTTGAAGGCAGTAATATTGTTGGTAAAGAGCCACATCAACGCCCATTCGCCATGCTGTTTCAAGAGCATAACTTGTTTGCTCATTTAACCGTGCGTCAGAATATTGGGCTTGGATTGCACCCGGGCTTAAAGCTCACTTCTGAGCAGCAAGCGCTGGTTGAGCAAGCTGCGCAGCAAGTTGGTGTCGAAGCTTATCTCGACCGTTTACCAGAGCAGCTTTCGGGTGGTCAGCGTCAACGTGTTGCGTTAGCACGCTGTTTTGTTCAACCGCACAAGATATGGCTACTCGATGAACCTTTCTCTGCCCTTGATCCTATTCTGCGCGAAGAGATGCTTAACTTGGTAAGCAAGTTAGCTAAAGAGAGAAATATTACGGTGGTTATGGTGACGCACCATATCAGTGATGCCAAGGCAATTGCCTCTGATTTTATCTTTGTCGCTAACGGTCGAGTCGAAGTCGCGGATAACATCGATCAGCTATCATCGAGTCATGCTAATCAAGCGCTAAGCGATTTTGTTCGCGCGGGGGAGTGAGGGGAGGAACGGACTTCGTCCTCGGGAACGCTGCGCTAGAGAGTCGAGATCGGGCTTCGCCCTTCGAGAGGTATTCGTGGTCAGTAACTAGAAAGTCGCAGATAGTGATATTTCCTTTAGGAGTTAATTACCTGAATATAAAAGGAAAGGGTTGATACATTGTACCAACCCTTCAAACTTTTCTCGCTTCTCGCTTCTCGCTTCTCGCTTCTCGCTTCTCGCTTCTCGCTTCTCGCTTCTCGCTTCTCGCTTAAATCTCTTCTTCGTTTAGCTCTTTCAGCACTTGGAAGATTTCGCGGAAGGCTTTTGCAGGCTTGCCTGCTTTTTTCTCTTTTGCTGCCTGACGAGCGAGCTGGCGTAAGCGTTGACGATCGGCAGCTGGGTAAAGTTCCATAACATCACCGATTGCGCTATCGCCTTCTTCTACCACTCGGTCACGAAGCTGCTCAAGCTTATGAAGTTCGGCAGTAGCTTGTGAGTGTTTGTTACGCACTTTATCCAGAGCTGCTTGTAGTGGCTCAGGATCTTCAAAACGCATTAGCTTGCCGATGTACTGAAGTTGACGGCGACGAGCTTCGTTCTTGAAGCGTTGCGCGTCTTTAATTGCCTCTGCAAGGTCTTCGCTTAAGGGAAATTTTTCTAGCACGGACGGCTTCAAGCTCGCGAGTTCTTCACCTAGCTTTTGTAGTTCTTCCATGTCGCGTTTCAATTCGGTCTTACTGACCCAAATGATCTCTTCTTCCTCTTCCCATGGCGCTTTTTGATTCTTACGTGCCATTTTTCTGCCTTAATTTGAACATCTATTTCTCTATTTTAACAAGAATCGTGGGGAGAAAGCGAAATTCTTGTTATTCTAAAGGCAATTGTTCTTAAGAAATAAAGAAAATATGGACGTAAGACAGCAAGTTGCTCAACAGCGAGTTGAGTTAGAAGCGGCAGTAGCTAAAGCTCTAGAGATGGCAGCAGAGAAGTCAGATGCCGCCGAAGTCGCAATCAGCAAGACCACGGGCCTGAGTGTTTCGACTCGTATGTGCGAAGTGGAGAACGTTGAATTTAACAGTGATGGCGCGCTTGGGATTACCGTTTACCGTAATCAGCGTAAAGGTAGCGCATCTACTTCCGATCTTAGCGACAAAGCTATCCAACAAACTGTTCTTGCGGCACTCGATATTGCGCAATACACCTCTGAAGATCCTTATGCTGGTCCTGCTCCAAAAGAGCTAATGGTGCAAGAGGTACCTGATCTTGATCTATTCCACCCTGATACGCCAGATCCAGATTATGCAGCGAAAGTAGCGATTGCGGCCGAGCAACAGGCCCTTTCTTACAGTGATAAGATCAAACAAAGTGATGGTGCGAGTTACGATAGCCACTATGGTTTGAAGGTTTATGGTAATAGTCATGGACTGCTCGCTAGCTATGCTTCTAGCCGCCATAGCACGAGCTGCTGTGTGATTGGCCAGGGCAACAATGGTGAAATGGAGCGTGATTACAGCTACACAGTGGCGCGCCATAAAGATGAGCTTTGGACGCCAGAAACTGTCGGTCAGAAAGCTGCTGAGAAGACCGTTAGCCGTCTTGATGCGCAAAAGCTAAAAACGGGTCAATATCCAGTGATGTTTGCTGCTGATGTAGCAACTGGCCTACTTGGTCACCTAGTGATGGCGATCAGTGGTGGTAACCTTTACCGTAAATCTTCTTTCTTGCTTGATCACTTAGGTAAGCAAGTGCTGCCTGAGTGGTTTAACGTCTCTGAACGCCCGCATGTGTTGCGTGGTCTTGCATCAAGCCCATTTGATAGTGAAGGGGTCTTTACCCAAGATCGCGAGATCATTACTGATGGTGTTCTTGCTACTTACCTGCTTACTAGCTACGCGGCGCGTAAAATGGATATGACGCCTACAGGTCACGCGGGTGGTATCCATAACTGGTTTGTAACGTCGACAGGTCAGAACTTTGAGCAAATGCTGAAAGAACTAGGTACTGGCTTGCTTGTGACAGAAGTGATGGGTCAAGGCGTTAATATCGTGACTGGCGATTACTCTCGTGGCGCAGCAGGTTTTTGGGTAGAGAAGGGTGAAATTCAGTTCCCAGTGTCTGAAATTACCATCGCAAGCAACCTTAAAGATATGTTTAATCAGGTTGTTGCAGTAGGCAACGATGTAGAGACTCGCTCGCAGATTCAAACTGGCTCAATCTTGCTTGAGTCAATGAAGGTTGCGGGAGAGTAAACAAGGAGCGGACTACGTCCTTAGGATAGCTAGACCGCTTCGCTGCTGGAGAACTAGACTTGATTAATTTATGGATGTCTTTAGCTCTCTAGCTCTCCAAAACGAAAGGGTTGGCAAAAATGCCAACCCTTTAAAATATCCGTCGAATCCCGAATCCCGAATCCCGAATCCCGAATCCCGAATCCCTTTTACTCCTCAAACAACTCCGTATGCAGTTTCTGAATCGCTTGTTTTGAGACTGACTCATCAACTAAGAAACACAGGTTGTGTGGGCTCGCGCCGTAGCAGATCATACGCAGGTTGAAATCTTCTAAAGTGCTGAATACTTGCTTTGCATAGCCTTTACTCTCACTCATATTGTTGCCAATCAGAGCAACCAAGCATAGGTTGTGTTCTACCTCGACCGTACATAACTCTTCTAGCTCAATACGTGCGGCTTCTGGAAGTTGTGGTGCACCGCCAGCAGTATCTGTTTGGTCTAAAGTGAGAGATACACTGATCTCTGAAGTGGTAATCAAGTCGACCGAGATTTTGTGTTTAGCAAGGATCTCAAATACTTTAGCTAGGAAACCATAGGCATGGAACATGTTGGCGCTGCGCAGTGTCACCATGGTTTGGTTACAACGCAGAGCCAGAGCGCGAAATAGCGGTGAGCTTTCTACTTGATGACGAATCCAAGTACCGCCTTTCTGTGGCTCTTTCGATGAGCCGACAAACACAGGAATATCGTGGCGTAGTGCAGGAAGAAGCGTCGATGGGTGGAGAATTTTAGCGCCAAAGTTCGCCATTTCAGACGCTTCACTAAAACTAATTTCAGGAATTGGAGAAGCTTTAGGCGCAATGCGTGGATCAGTGGTGTAAATACCAGGAACGTCTGTCCAAATCTCAAGTCCAGAAGCTTCAACGGCTTCGGCGATTAGGGCTGCACTGTAATCACTACCACCACGACCTAAAGTAGTGGTGTTGCCTTCGGCGTCAGAACCGATAAAGCCTTGAGTAATCACTACTGCATCTTGGCACAGTGGCACCAGTGATTGCTGAGCAAGCTCGCTGATCTGGTCTAGTTGTGGCTCTGCTTTACCGAAATTGCTATCGGTGCGCAGAATGTCACGAATATCAAAACGTACTGCGCTGATACCGCGCTCTTTCATCAGTTGGGTAAGTAGGTGAGTCGACATCAACTCACCACACGCGACTAAGTGGTCTGTCAGTTTGTGGCTTGCTTGGATCGATGCCGCTTCCGCAAGGCTAGTCACTGTGTCGAGAATCTCGTAAACATCGCTCGCTGCTTGGGTTCCATCTTCAAGCTGTTCGAGTACCGCATCATGAATTTGCGCCAGTTTAGTCAAAATCTCACTGCGATGAACTTGGTCTTGTACGCCATTTGCGAGCTCGACCAGAAGGTTAGTGACACCTGAGCAAGCGCTACTCACAACGAGTTTTGTATTTGGATTACTTTCAATAATTGCAGCACAACGGCTCATTGCCTCAAAGTTAGCAACGCTTGTTCCACCAAATTTAGCTACATTAAAACTGCTCACAGCATTTCTCCCACGACTTCCTAAAATAAAAACTTTTGGTAGCTATACCAACATCCAGTGTTTTGCTTTGATGAAGAGAGTTGAGCGAAAGAGAGGGGGCCTTTTATATGTATGACTTTCCTCAGAAGCTCATCATCAGACTGGGCTGATGACAGTTGTAGGGATTCAACCCTAGCAACCGACAGATCCAAACCGACACTTCGGATCTACCTCGGCACTACTCCCCCTCAATGTGTTGTATCGGATTTGTGGCTCCACAACACGTCTACCTGGGCAGTGCTCCTCTTCTGCAAAATAATTTGCTATGTGGCATAAATATTCGCCACATGTCCGCATTGAACGTTTTTCTGTGAACTATGTCAATGAGAATTTGTAACTTTATGCCTTTTTATAATTAACAAACTTGTGACACTGGTTTGACCTCAATACTTTGGGCTAATTGCTGCCAACAAAGAATTGAATTAAGGTGGGTTTAAGGAAGTAAAGATAGAACAAAAATTATATTGATATTAAAAAGGAGCTGCCAATGACGATTCAAAGTTTTATCCCCCCTCATCGTATTCTTATGGGACCTGGGCCTTCAGATATATCTCCTCAAGTGTTGCAAGCTTTGAGTCGCCCGACGGTTGGTCACTTAGATCCATTATTTGTTGGCATGATGGATGAGCTTAAATCGCTGCTCAAGTACGCTTTCCAAACTGACAATGAGTTTACCATTGCCGTTTCTGCGCCAGGGAGTGCAGGGATGGAGACTTGTTTCGTCAACCTGATTGAGCCGGGTGAAAAGGTGATCGTTTGTCGCAATGGCGTGTTTGGCGAGCGTATGCGTGAAAATGTTGTACGTGCAGGGGGCGTAGCTGAAGTTGTCGATGATGAGTGGGGTGCACCCATCTCTGTCGATAAAGTCGAGCAAGCGTTAAAAGATAACCCTGACGCGAAAATCCTAGCTTTTGTTCACGCTGAAACGTCGACTGGTGCGTGCAGTGACGCAGAGGCCTTGGGTAAGTTGGCTAAGCAATGTGGCTTGCTGACCATTGTAGATGCTGTGACCTCGCTTGGTGGCGTACCGCTTAAGGTCGATGAATGGCAACTAGATGCGGTTTATTCAGGCAGTCAGAAGTGTCTTTCTTGTGTTCCGGGTCTTTCTCCGGTGACCTTTTCTCCAGCTGCGATTGAGAAAATTCAAGCGCGTACCACGCCAGTTCAAAGTTGGTTTCTAGATCAGAGTTTAGTGCTTGGCTATTGGAGCGGTGAAGGAAAGCGTAGTTATCACCATACTGCGCCTGTGAACAGCTTATATGCTCTGCATGAGTCATTGTTGATTCTTAAGAATGAAGGGTTAGAAAATGCATGGCAGCGACATCGAGACATGCATGAAAAACTTAAACAGGGCTTAGAGAAGCTAGGCTTTGAGTTCGTTGTCGAGCAAGACTCGCGCTTACCTCAGCTCAACGCTATTTATGTTCCGCAAGGTATTGATGAAGCTAAAGTGAGAACTCACCTACTAGAGACTTACAACCTAGAAATTGGTGCTGGCTTAGGCGCGTTAGCAGGTAAAGCGTGGCGTATTGGCTTGATGGGTTACGGTGCCCGAGCCGAGAATGTCGCGTTGTGCTTACGAGCGCTCGAAGAGGCATTGACGCAATAGCAGTCTCAATAACATATCAATTAATAAGGCGACCAGATGGTCGCCTTAATTATTTTCAACAGACTCTAGTTAGTCTCTTTTTCACTGTCCGCCTTTAAGGCATCGATATTCGGTGGGATGTACTGCACCTCAGAGAAATCCCGTTCAGGGAATAGGAACTGCGCTTCGCTACGAATTTGCTCCGCTTTCACACTGTCTCCCAGCCCTTGATAGGCCAAGATCAAATTGTTATAGAAAGCAGGACGAGGTTTATCTTTAATAATCTTCAGTGACCAATCTATGTATGGTTTGATAAACTGAGGATCTTGCTTGTATAAGCCAATATTGAGATAGGTGCTATAGATATCCCAATCGTATCTGTCTTTCCAAACCACTGGATTGGTGACTTGGTTGAGTATTTCAGGATCTTTAGGCTGTGAGCGCTCAAACTGGGTAAGCACATAATTGGTATGCAAAGTGGTCAGCATATAGAAGCTTGTCACAATCGGTATAACTAAACTAGACACCCGTAGCGCTGTCTTGGAGATAATACTAAATGCTGCTTGGCGATAACTGCTCGCCCTTTGATCAACCCAGTAGAGCAGAATGACAAAGGTTATCCAGTGAATCGCTGAGTGATAAAACGGATACTCAAGCTGACTGTGCAGTACGATGGGCACAAACAGGGCAAACATTGCCAAGCGTGTACCTTTCTTGGCTTGATAGAGTCGAGCGAGAACAAACAGCGCCGCGAGTATGATCGCGAGTAGGGGCAGTAAGCCTCCTTCTACTCCCCAATAAAGCAATTCATTATGCGGATGGTCCATCGCCGCTAAACCCGGCTTATAGCTCTGATTTAGCTGGTGTTGTCTCGCCGTGTACACCATGTACTCTGGCTCAAATCGACCATAGCCATAGCCTGTAAACGGCTTTTCGATCAGCATGTCGAAAGCTTGAGGAAAGGTATACTGTCTTGGACTTTCCAGATTGCTCTTCTGTTCCACTAAAGAGCCATCTTGCCCAGTTATCAATGGGGTTGAAAAGCCTAACCCAGTTCCCACAATAATGGCCACTACCCAACCGACAAAGCGTTTTTTGGTTGCAAACCTATATACGTACGGAATCAAGAGTGCAATAGAAAGAATTGCAGCTAACCAGCCAGTGCGTGAAGCCAATACAACCAGTAATGGGACAGTTGCAACAGGCATTAAATACAGTAAGGCGACTTCACTGACTTTACGTTGGTATTTAGTTGGATGACGGGTGAGCAAGTAGCCAGATAGCGCTAATCCAGTAGCGAGGAAACTCGCCATCACATTGGGTTGCTGAAAGATGCCGTAAGGGCGGTTTGATTCAGTGTTGTAGCCAAATAAATTTCCAGGCTCTAATACCAAATACTGTACCCAGCCGAAAATAGCTTCGATAAAGACCGCAATGGTGATAAACCAGAGTAGACGCTGCTTTTGTTTGTTGCTGAAGCGAAATTGCTGCAAGACAACAAACAGAATATAACCTGCCCAAAGGCCAGTGAGTTTCCCTAGTGATAGCTCAAGATTCGAACCTGAATAGAGCGCGGGCAGCGTGAGCATAATGCAGCACACAAACAAACCTATAGTGAGCTTGTTGTATCTTAGGCTGCCGTAGCTACCGAGTTGGTATAAACCTATCGCAATAGAGAAACTCACCACAAGCCAAGTTGTGGGGTTAAAGGCAAGAGCGAGGCCTGCGCCACCAGGGTTGGGCATAAAAAAGTGCATCGCCAACAGGAAGAGTATCCCGATGGTGACTAAGAAAGGTCTGGTTAAAGGGATCTTTGGCGCCTTTATTTCAAGCTCTGTCCCTGCTACGTGTGTGGTCGCCATAAATCTTGATACCTCAAACAAACAGACCAGCGATCGGATACCAATCAGAATAGTTATCTGGACATCTACTTATCCCGATTGGTATTACACTGGTCTGTGAATTTTACTATTAATTGCTATTTTAACATAGGCTTGAGGAATCGGGCAGTATGAGAGCCTTCGATGAGTGACACATCTTCCGGCGTGCCTTGAGCGATAATTTCACCACCCCCTTGGCCACCTTCTGGTCCTAAATCAACAATCCAATCCGCGGTTTTGATCACATCTAGGTTGTGTTCGATCACGACAACGGTATTGCCGTGGTCACGCAGGCGATGCAGTACCGTCAGTAATTGCTGAATATCATGGAAGTGTAAGCCAGTAGTTGGCTCATCCAAAATGTATAGGGTTTTGCCTGTGTCTCGTTTAGACAGTTCACGAGCTAACTTGACGCGCTGCGCTTCACCACCGGATAGGGTCGTCGCGGCTTGACCTAAGCGAATGTAGGATAGGCCCACATCCATCAAGGTTTGTAATTTGCGAGCAATCACGGGCACTGGATCGAAGAATTTACGAGCATCTTCGACTGTCATTTCCAGCACTTCATCGATTGTCTTGCCTTTGTAGCGAACTTCTAAGGTTTCGCGATTATAACGCTTGCCCTTACACACATCACATGGCACATAAACGTCTGGCAGGAAGTGCATCTCGACCTTAATCACACCGTCGCCTTGGCAAGCTTCACAACGACCACCGCGTACATTGAAACTAAAACGACCTGGTTTATAGCCACGAGAACGCGACTCTTGAGTTCCGGCAAATAACTCTCGAATTGGGGTAAAAATACCTGTGTAGGTAGCTGGGTTTGAACGAGGTGTACGACCAATCGGGCTCTGGTCGATATCGATTACTTTATCAAAATGCTCCAACCCTTTAATCTTCTTATATGGCGCAGGCATAGCTGTAGTCGCACCATTAAGTTGGGTGTGGGCAATCTTAAAGAAAGTGTCGTTAATAAGGGTTGATTTACCCGAGCCAGACACGCCAGTGATACAGCTAAATAGACCGACTGGAATCTCTAAAGTGACATCTTTTAAGTTATTGCCTGAAGCGCCGATAAGCTCAACAACCTTCTTGCTATCTATAGGCGTGCGATTGCTTGGGATAGAAATTTCTCTCTTACCACTGAGGTACTGTCCGGTTACTGAATTCGGGTTGGCAATAATCTCATCCATTGTCCCTTCTGCAACCACGTTACCACCGTGGACGCCAGCGCCTGGGCCAATATCAATCACGTGATCAGCGATACGAATCGCATCTTCATCGTGCTCAACCACTAACACCGTATTGCCGAGGTCACGTAGGTGAGTCAGAGTTTTAAGTAGGCGTTCGTTATCACGCTGATGTAGGCCGATTGAAGGCTCATCGAGAACATACATCACACCAACCAGCCCTGCACCAATTTGGCTCGCAAGACGGATACGCTGAGCTTCACCACCGGATAAGGTCTCTGCACTGCGAGAGAGATTAAGGTAGTTCAAGCCGACATTAACCAGAAACTGCAGGCGATCATTGATCTCCTTCATTACTTTCTCTGCGATCTGAGCGCGTTGTCCTTCGAGTTGCAAAGAGGCAAAGAAACCTAATGCGTCAGCAATGCTGAGCTCAACAATTTCTGGCAGTGTTGTGTTACCAATAAATACATTACGAGCTTCTAGACGTAGGCGACTTCCATCACAGCTAGAACAGGTTTTGGTTGAGATATATTTAGCCAAATCTTCACGCACAGCATTGGATTCAGTATCACGATAGCGGCGTTCGAGGGTATTTAATATCCCTTCAAATGGATGACGCTTAACGCGAATATCACCACGGTCATTAATGTATTTAAACTCAACTTCAGTGCGTCCAGAACCGATCAGAATGACATCACGAATTTTCTTTGGTAGTGAGTTAAATGGTGCCTTAAGGTCGAAATCATAATGCTCTGCAAGAGAAGAGAGCATCTGAAAGTAGTAATAGTTTTTCTGATCCCAACCTCGGATTGCCCCTTCGGCTAGGCTCAGTGAATCGTCGACGATCACTCGCGCAGGATCAAAGTACTGCTGAACACCAAGACCATCACAAGTGTGACAAGCTCCGGCAGGGTTGTTGAAGGAAAATAGGCGAGGTTCTAGTTCTTGCATGCTATAACCACAGTGTGGGCAAGCGAAGTTTGCAGAGAAGACTATTTCTTCTCCGTCACCGTCCATAGCAGCAACAACAGCAATACCGCCAGAAAGCTCCAGTGTGGTTTCAAACGATTCGGCAAGACGCTGTTGAAGATCGCCACGCACCTTAAAGCGGTCGACAACCACTTCGATGGTGTGTTTTTTATGCAGCTCTAGCGTCGGTGGATCGGAAAGATCACAAGTTTCACCGTCAATTCGCGCGCGAATGAAACCTTGAGCTGCGAGGTTTTCCAGTGTTTTGACGTGCTCACCTTTACGCTCCTTAACGATGGGAGCTAGCAGCATCATCTTAGCGCCTTCTGGCAACTCAAGTACTTTATCCACCATCTGAGACACAGTTTGTGCAGCTAGTGGAACCTTGTGGTCAGGACAGCGTGGCTCACCAACACGAGCATAGAGCAGTCTTAGATAGTCGTAGACTTCGGTAATGGTACCGACGGTTGAACGTGGGTTATGCGAGGTTGATTTCTGCTCAATTGAGATCGCTGGGGACAGGCCTTCAATATGGTCAACATCAGGCTTTTCCATCAATGAGAGGAACTGACGAGCATAAGCGGATAACGATTCGACGTAGCGACGTTGTCCTTCAGCATACAAGGTATCAAAAGCGAGTGATGACTTACCTGAACCAGATAAACCTGTAATCACGATCAACTTATCACGAGGTATGGTTACGTTAATATTTTTCAGGTTATGGGTGCGGGCACCACGGACTTCTATCTGATCCATTCTCAACACTCTAGGTAACAATAAGTTGGCTAAGTATTACATAGTGTGAGAATTGTGCAAAGAAAATACTGGATAAAAAAACAGTAAAAAGGCAGCGGTGAGGCTGCCTTAAGAAGTGATAACTTTATCTGAGTGAATTAAGCGTTTTCTTTGGTCGTCTTTTGCTTACCTAACTCAGATTTATGTGCGTCTTTTAAGTAGAGATTTTCAAAACAGTAATTCGTTGCTTCGATATAGCCTTCTACACTACCGCAGTCAAAGCGTTTGCCTTTGAATTTGTATGCCAATACGCAGCCTGCTTTGGCTTGCTTAAGCAACGCATCAGTAATTTGAATTTCACCACCTTTACCCGGCTCAGTGTTTTCAATCAGTTCAAAAATATCTGGAGTCAGGATATAGCGGCCGATGATCGCTAAGTTACTTGGTGCTGTGCCAGGTTCTGGCTTTTCGACCATGTCATCGACGCGGAAGATATCATCTTTGATCATTTCCCCAGAGATAACGCCGTATTTATGGGTTTCATCTTCAGGTACTTCTTGCACCGCGACAATGGAGCAACGGAACTGCTTGAACAGTGCTACCATTTGCGCCAAAACACCTTCTTGCTCGTTCACACACAAATCGTCTGCGAGTACGACAGCAAAAGGCTCATCACCGATCAGCTCTTTACCCGTAAGGATTGCATGACCTAAGCCTTTCATTTCGCGTTGACGAATGTATGTGAAGTTCGCACTCTCGATAATGTCGCGAATATCGACCAGCAGTTCTTCTTTGTTGGTACCACTGATCTGGTGCTCCAATTCATAGTTTTTGTCAAAGTGATCCATGATCGAGTGTTTACCGCGGCCTGTCACGATGCACATCCCATTCATGCCTGCTTGAATCGCCTCCTCGACACCGTATTCAATAAGCGGTTTGTTTACCACTGGCATCATCTCTTTTGGCATTGATTTCGTAGCTGGTAGGAAACGTGTACCGTAACCCGCTGCCGGAAACAGGCATTTTTTAATCATGATTCATCCCTTGCTATAGATACTTATTTTCAAACTGGCGCAACAATACCACAAGGAAAGTGAATTGTTGATGAATGAGCAGCGAGAAAAACAATCAGATATAATTTGGTTTTAGATTTAAGACAGTGGTCTCATATGTTGTTTCGCCCAAGCGGCAGCCTGTACGCGATTTTTGACGCTTAATTTCTTGAACACTTTCTGCAAGTGGGATTTGACGGTGAACTCACTAATAAACATATCGTCGGCAATTTGAGTGTTGGAAGCCCCTGACATTAAACAGCGTAAGATCTGCATTTCTCTGGTGGTTAAGTCTACGGTAGCGGGAGTGGTATGGGTATCAACAACATTACGGTAGTGGAACAGCAGCTGAGCCGTTACTTTTCTTGGTAACCAGGTTTCGCCATTGATGACGCCTTCGTAACCTTTGACTAGCTGTTCTATGTCGATATCTTGGTAGAAGACTGCTTTCAAATGTCCAAATGCCAACAGTTCGTCGGTGGTCAAGCGATGAGAAACATTAAAAATGATGGTTTCAAATGATTTGTCTGCCAGTGGTAGTTCACTAATCACGTTTTTGAGTTGGGTGTATTCTTGGTAATCAATAATGAGGATGCGATGTTTATACTGTTGTAAGGCTAGTAACAAATCGTTGGGTGTCATTGTCGGAATAGAGATCTCCATTCGTCGCTCTAAGTGTTGAATGATTGGATTTACAGACTTGTTTTCTGTGAGAAAGTAGATGGTTCGTGCGTAGATGTTTTTAGCCATAAGCCCCTCGTGACTGACATTGATTACGTTTTTATTCAGAGTGACTTAAAGGGGAAATATGTGCGAATTGAGGTGCAGGCTTTGCGTTTTATTTCATGTCATTCGGTAATTAACTGATTTCTCAATCTCGATAAGTTTTGAGTTTTCTCTAAAATTATACCGCGCAAGATATAGCTATCTCTAGATTCTAGACATTGTGGTGACAGAGATTTGTACCGAGCGCAAAGCGTGTTATCCTATTGCGCTATTTCTTAATCAATACCAAAGTTAGACGGAGCGAAACATGGCTAGCCGTGGAGTTAACAAAGTTATTTTAGTCGGTAATCTGGGTTCTGACCCAGAAGTACGTTACATGCCAAGTGGCGGTGCTGTAGCCAATATTACTATCGCAACGTCTGAATCGTGGCGTGATAAAGCCACTGGTGAACAGCGTGAAAAAACGGAATGGCACCGTGTTGCATTATTCGGCAAGTTAGCTGAAGTTGCTGGTGAGTATCTACGTAAGGGCTCTCAAGTTTACGTTGAAGGCCAACTTCAAACTCGTAAGTGGCAAGATCAAAGTGGTCAAGATCGCTACACAACAGAAGTTGTAGTTCAAGGCTTTAACGGCGTGATGCAAATGCTTGGTGGTCGTGCTCAAGGTGGTGCTCCAGGTCAAGGTATGGGCCAACAGCAGCAGCCTCAACAAGGTGGATGGGGACAGCCTCAACAGCCTGCAATGCAGCATCAACCTGCTCAACAACCACAGTCGCAACCACAGCAAGCTCAGCCACAGTACAATGAGCCGCCAATGGATTTTGATGACGACATCCCATTCTAAGTGTCTGTTATTGAAAAAAAGCCGCGCAAGTCGCGGCTTTTTTATATAGTAAATAGAGGGCTAAAATTATTGTCGTCATCAACATCCGTTCCTTACCACGTTGATTTTTAGCCTCTCCAGCATAAATAAACCGATTGTCTATTTAGAAAAGGAATTCTCGATTCATGAGGTATACCCCTACCTTAAAGCTCAGTACTCGGCTGGTTGCTTTTGTCACCATGATCGTTATCAGTGCGATGTTTATCCTTTTCTTAGGTGGCACCCTATCGTTTAAACGTCTTGGGCAAGAATATCTCGATCAATCTCTCAAAGGGATTGTGGAAGTGCTTGATAAAGAAATGGAAGACCCTGATGCCGCCTACTCGCTGCAAAGGTGGATGCCTAAAATGCTCCAAGCCTCCAACATTGTTGAAATGGAGTTGTTGTCTGAGTTTGGCGTGATTTACCGCTTTAAAGATACCTCATCGAAAGTCGAGACTGCATTGCTTTATGAAACCGAGTATACATTGGAGCGCAATCAAGGTTATCGGATACATTTCAAAGCAGTGCCACCTTATATCGGCTATGGCTATTCAATCCAAGCCTTGTGGTCGATCACTTTAGCGGTAGCGTTTATTGTATTTTGTTTGGTGAGGGGACTGAAATGGTTAAAAGAGCAGCTATATGGTTCTGAGCTACTCGAAGAACGCGGCAGAATGATTCTTGCAGGAAGGGTTGAAGAGCACTCGGTCGGGGATGAAAGAGAGTGGCCGTTTACCGCGAGCCAAGCATTAGACCGACTTATTGAAGAATTGCAAGATGCACGCCAGGAGCGCAGTCGTTTCGATACCTTTATTCGTAGTCAGACGTTTCTAGATCAGTTAACTGGGGCGGCAAACCGAGTGCTGTTTGATAGCAAGTTGGAAGCAGCGCTATCTGAACACGGTTCGCGTGGCGGGATACTGATCCTACGGGTAGATGATTGGGAGCAAATCGAAGAAGACCATGATAAGCAAGTCGCGAATGATTTCCTCATTAGCGTCGGAGAAGGATTGAGCAACGTAATACAGCGTTACCCGGATGTGATCTTGTCGCGCTACTACAGCTCTGACTTTGCGATTTTCGCGCCAAACCTTTCGAGCAAAGAAGTCTCCAATGTGGCTGCTCAATGTCTCAAACAACTTACTAAACTAGCGCCTCCTTCACCTTTAGAAAATGATAATTGGGTACACATTGGAGTCAGTATGTACCGAGAAGGTGAAAGCCAAGGTCGTATTCTTGATGAAGCTGAGAATGCATTAAAGAGTGCCCAGTTGCAAAGAATCAATACTTGGAGCCGATTTCAAAAACACGTCAATCAAGACGAAGAACGTGGTAGTGTTCGTTGGCGTACGCTATTGGATGTCGCGCTACAACCTGATCAACTCTATATATTTTCCCAACCGTGTTACTTGTTAGATAAGCAAAATGAGCCGTCAGTCGAACATTTTGAGTTGTTTGCTCGCATTAATGATCCTGAAAAAGGGGTCATAAAGGCCTCTCGATTTAACTCAGCGGTAGAGTCTATCGGCTATGAAGCAACACTAGATAAAGCTGTGGTGAAAACAATAATTCGCCATATAAGACATTCAAATGATTCAAACAGTTACTCTATTAACCTGCATGTGGTACCTTTTGCCGAACGGAGTTTCTTTAAATGGTTTCGTGATGAGTTGCTGCAACTGACTAGCGAGCAGAGAGCTAGACTATCTTTTGAGTTTGCTGAAGCTCGCTTGGTTAAGCATTTAGATTACATTCGACCAGTTGCCAAAATGATTACAGGCCTAGGTTGTCGTGTTGTTGTTGGTCAAGCTGGGCGCTCCATTGTTAGTACTCACTACCTGAAAGAGTTTCCGGTTAGCTACCTGAAGTTACATCGCAGTTTAATCAAGAAAATCGACCAACGTCATGAAAACCAATTGTTTGTACGTAGTTTGCTCGGGGCATGTGCAGGACTAAAAACTCAGGTTATCGCTGTAGGTGTCGATAATAAACAAGAGCACAGGACTATGCTTGACCTAGGCGTTCACGGTATTCAAGGGCGATTTTTGGCAGCGGAACTGCAGATGTTGCCTAAACCTAAAGTCGTTCAGCGCAGTGAACCTATGCAGGCTAAGCAGAGTAAAGTACAAATTGGCCGCCGCAACCGTTGGCGCAAAGCGTAGATATAAAGATGAAGATTCAATCTTTAATAGGAAAGTTTAAAAGCAGCAATCAGGCTACGGCAGGTGTTTGCGTCGTGGTGCAACCCAGTGCACTTTTTTTCTCTGCTCCGGCAGACTTCTCCTTGCCGACCCAAGTGGCAATTGAAGGTATCTCATGGCAAGAGGCGCTACTTAACACCTTACGTGACGCTCATGTTACTAATATCTCACTAAAAGTCGTTTTGCACGCCAATATTTATCAAACCTTCCAGGTTGATAAACCCAACATTCCGCCTGAAGAACTGAAAAGTGCATTGCCGTTCTTAGTTAAGGATTTGATTAGTGAGAAAATTACTGAGATTGTTGCTGATTCAGCCCCTATTGCTGTCAACAACAAGCTTCAGGTTTACGTGCTGCAACGCGCTGTGGTTGTTGGGCTGTATGAGTCTTTAAAAGAGCTCAAAATTGAGTTGTCAGGAGTGTTGGTTGAAGACGAAGTATGGGGGCATTCCGCTGGCGATATGACGACCTTCTTGCTGTTGCAAAGAAGTAAGCAAGGGGCATTCCGGATTAGTGCCTTTGTCGAATCCCAATGTGCTTTTCAAAGGACGATTCGTGGTGTTGTCGCACCATTAACAGGTATGGCGGCGAGCGCGCTACAACTTGATAGTCTCGCTCTAGAGTTACAACGCTCGATTGATTACCTCTCTTCCCAGATGCGTGGGGCTTCATTGCATCAGTTACAAGTTTGTTGTGATGAAGAGCAGCAGCAAGAACTCATACAAAATTTAGCTGATAGCCTGAGTGTAAAAGTCGCCGCTCTTGCTGATATGGAGCAAGAGTCTGGCACGGTGCTAGCCGAGAGCGCCCTTAAGCTAGAGCAGGTGGAAATCAACTTATTTCCTGATGATTTAAAACCGAGCAAAGAGTACTTCACTTTGCCCTACGTTGCGTTGGGCTGGTTTGTCACGGCGCTTTTGTTAGGCCTAGGTTATGTCGGATTAAAATACCAACACAGCCAAATGGACTCTGAGCTGAAAACCTACTTGTCGCAAGAAGTCGAGTTTAAGCAGCAAGCCGAGAGCTTAACCCAACGTGTCGCTCAGCATAAACCAACACCTGCAAAAGTCGCGGCAGTCGCTAGACTTAAGTTAGAGATAGAGGCTAAGCGTAATTCACTACAAGCCGTTGGTGAGTTCGATAATTCACTGCAACTGGGTTACTCCGGAGTGATGCGCTCTTTAGCTCAACTTGGTCGTAACGATATTTCATTAAACTCAATCACCATCAATGCCACCCAGTTGGACTTGCATGGATTAGCGCGTGAGGCGAAAGCCATACCAAATTGGGTCAATCAGTTTAAAACCGAGTTGAACCTCGTTGGGCGAACGTTTGAAAAACTTAAAATAAGCCGCAATGAGCAGAACATCATTACCTTTGAGCTTAAGACTGAGCAGGAGAGTAAATAATGCAGCAGTACTGGCAGTCGTGGTGTGATCGATTTATCCAACTAAGCGCGAGAGAAAAGGTGTTGATCGCTGTCTGTGGTTTTGTGGTCATTATCCTTGGCCTGCTGACACTATTGATTGAGCCAGCCTATGAGCAAAATAGGGCAACCTCGCAGCGCATTGCGTCGACTAAGCTTAATGTACAGCGCTTAGAAGCCGATATTTTGTTGATGACCGCAAAGTTGCAAAAAGATCCGGATCAAGAGCTGAATCAAGAGTACAAACAGCTGATGGTAGAAAGCCAAGAGCTGTCAACGCAATTGGCTGCGATTGTCGAAAACCTTATCGCACCGAGTCAAATGGCTCAATTGTTGGAACAAGTACTCGCAGATTCTAAAGGTTTGCATTTAGTTTCTTTAGAGTCACAGACGGCAGAGCCAATTGTCAGCAATGAAAGCAATTCCGATTTGGCCAGTTACTATGTGCACCCAGTGAGATTGGAGCTGACTGGCAAGTATTTTGCCATTGTTGATTACTTAGAGGCATTGGAAGCACTACCGGTAAAATATTATTGGCGCAGCTTTCACTACTCGGTTGAGGAGTACCCAACAGCGCGTTTAGTGCTAGAGGTGTATACCTTAGGAACAAGGCAGGAGTTTATAGGTGGTTAGAACGATACTTACACTGCTTTCGGTTGGGGTTTCTCTTAACGTCATGGCATCTCAAGACCCAACTGCACCACTTGGGTGGCAAAGTCCTCAGCAGAGTAAGGCAGCAATTGTAAAGCGTAAGCCAGTGCCTAAGCTACAAAGTATCGTCTGCGAGGAAGTGGGGGGGTGTAGCGCCATTATCAATGGTCAGGTTGTACTTGCTGGGGAGCAAGTGAACGGCTACAAAGTGAGTCAAATAAAACCAGAAGTTGTGACCTTAATTAGAGGTGGCAAGCAGTGGAAATTAAATCTCTTCTCTCTGGAAGTGAAACAGTAAGGTCAGTGGAAACGTATGCGTAAACTCGCGATAGCAATCACGATTACAAGCTTATTAGCCGGTTGTGCGATGGGACATAGAGATCCAGTCGAAGCTAAAAGTACAATTAATCAAGCGATTAACGAAAATAATAGTCGTACCTTAGAGACACTACCACCTTCGGTTGAAGCTGATCTAATGCCTGAACTTAGCGGTGATGAGGCAGCGGTGTCTAAGACAATTAAGCGTTTCAGGATTAAAGCCAATGGTGTTGATGCGAAAGCCTTTTTTGCTAGCTTGGTTAAAGGCACGCAGTACAGTGCGGCTATCCACCCCAATGTTACTGGTAATATTACTGTTAATTTAAATGATGTTTCTTTAGATGAAGTGTTGTCCGTTGTGCAAGATATGTATGGCTACGATATCGATAAAGTGGGCAATGTCATTCAGATTTATCCTGCAGGTCTTAGGACAGTGACTATTCCTGTTGACTATCTTCAGTTTAAACGCGCGGGGCGCTCCTTAACTTCCATCTCGACAGGGACGATCACTAACACTGACAATAACTCATCTTCGAGTTCAACCAGCTCTACGACTTCTTCTAACTCTAGCTCGAACAACAGTAGTAACAGCGTTAAAGGCGGTACCGAGATAGAAACAACCAGCGAAAGTGATTTTTGGCCTCAATTAGAAACGGCTGTCGCACAGTTGATAGGCTCTGGTGATGGCCAAAGTGTTGTGGTTACGCCACAAGCCAGTGTGATTACAGTACGAGCTTTCCCTGATGAAATCAGAGAAGTGCGTAACTTCTTAGGTGTGTCTCAGCAGCGCATGCATCGCCAAGTGATTTTGGAAGCGAAAATACTGGAAGTCACTTTGAGTGATGGTTATCAGCAAGGGATCAACTGGTCAAAAGCATTCTCTTCTAATGGAACCAACTATTCCTTAGGTCAGGGCTCAATTGTCAAGGATGCTGCGGGGGCTATCGTTCCTGCTGCGTTACCGGGATTAGACTCAATCGGCACTCTGCTCGGCGGGCAATCAAACTTGGTTATTTCGAGTGGCAGCTTTGAAGCGGTACTGAGCTTTATGGCAACTCAAGGTGATCTAAACGTACTTTCTAGTCCACGTGTTACGGCCTCAAATAACCAAAAGGCAGTGATTAAAGTTGGTACAGATAGCTACTACGTGACCGACTTTTCCTCGAATACAAGCACCAGTAGCAACACCAACAATGACAACACGACGACCGATGTCGAATTGACTCCCTTTTTCTCGGGTATCTCGTTAGATGTAACGCCACAGATAGATGATCAGGGCAATGTGTTATTGCATGTTCATCCGGCGGTTCTCGAAGTCAAAGAAGAGCGCAAAACGATAGATTACGGAAACAACAACAGTTTAACGTTGCCACTGGCAACCAGTTCGATTCGTGAATCTGATTCTGTAATTCGTGCCCAAGATGGTGATGTGGTCGTGATTGGGGGCTTGATGAAGTCCAACACCTTTGATCAAGTATCGAAAGTACCATTTTTAGGTGATGTACCAGCGTTAGGGCATTTATTCCGCAATACGACCAAGTTAACTCAGAAAACGGAGCTGGTTATTTTGCTTAAGCCTTCGGTAGTCGGTGTTAATACGTGGCAAAAAGAATTGGAGCGCTCGCGGGATCTTTTACAAGAATGGTTCCCTGACGAGCAATAGTCACAATGTATCTTGAGCACTTTGGCTTTGAGAGTTTGCCCTTTCACCTCACCCCAGATACGGAGATGTTTCTGGGGTTAGCGCCACATTATGAGGCGATTCAAATGGTCAATTCGGCACTAGAAATGGGTGAAGGGGTGATCAAAGTGACAGGAGAGGTCGGTACTGGCAAAACTATGATTTGCCGTGTATTGGTTAAGTACTTTACACCGAGTATTCAATTGGTTTTTGTGCCAAATCCTGCCTTAAATGGAAGCCAGTTACGTTTAGCTGTAGCAAGTGAGTTGGGTCTGAGTACTGACAATGAAGCGACAATTGTTGATGAGATTCAAAAGCGCCTGATTGAACTTAAAAAAGAGCAAAAGCAGGTGGTGGTTTTAGTCGATGAAGCGCAGGCATTGAGTGATGACGCGTTAGAAGTACTTAGATTGTTTGGCAACCTAGAAACAGAGCAAGAAAAGCTCTTGCAGATCATCTTGCTTGGTCAACCTGAACTCGATGAGCGTTTAGCCAGTCATCACCTAAGGCAGTTTCGTCAACGTATTACCTTCAGTGCCAAACTGCGGGGGCTAACTTTAGATGAGTGTGTCGCTTATATCGAGAGTCGCTTGAAAAAAGCGGGCGGCAGCGAGAATCTTTTTTTGCTCGCGCACAAAAAGGCAATCTGGCGGGCAAGCAAGGGCTATCCACGTCTGATTAACCAGATTTGCCATAAAGCTCTGCTACTGGCGAGTAGCGACAAACAAGAACAGGTGGCGAATGGTCATTTGTTCGATGCGATTCATGACACTTACGACAGTAGTAAACCAAAGTTCAAGAGCCCGCTGTTATGGGGGTGGAGTTAAACAATGAGTGCGATTAATAATGCGCTGTCCCAACTAGCCAATGACAAGTCCACTTTGGCCAAGGGTATCTGCAAAGCGAATGTGCAGCCAGTAAAGCAAAGAGCCGTATTGCCATGGGTGGTTGGGAGCTTCACGCTAAGCTTGGCAGTTGGTGGCTGGGCGCTCTCGCAACAAACACCATCAGAGAGCCTTGTTAGCTCTATCACGACTGCTGACAGCCAGCAACAAACTGTGGAGTCTCCTACGACAAAGGTAGCTGTTGTCGACCAACCTGTTTATCAAACATTAGTAGAAGAGGATGTTTCCCCTCGTTCGAAACCCGCCTCATCGGTTCAACCTCAAGCTAAGCAACCAACCAAACCTGTTGTGATTGCTAAAGCGGCCACAAGTACGCCGGCTTCGGCTTCAAATCCTGCTCCCACTCAAGGTGAAGTGGTGATAGAGCAAGTGGAGCTGACACCAGAGCAGCTTTCGTCCAAAGCTCAAGAGCGGGCGAAAAAGGCGCTCGACAGCAATAACCTCACCGATGCGCTAAATCACTACGCCGAATCACTGCGTTATACGCCAACGAATAAACAGGTAAGAAAACGCCTCGCTGCCCTTTACTATGGCAAGGGTGAAGTACGTAAGGCAGCAGATATCCTGCAAAAGGGAATTGCATTAGACAGCAATGACTCTGCCTTACGCCTCTCCTTGGCAAAAATGTTGATGAAAGAGCAGCAAAATGCGGTAGCACTCACTGTGTTAAGTACGCTCCCAGCATCAGTTCCTGTTGAATACCTTTCTCTCCGCGCAGCATTAGCCCAAAAAGAGAAACAAGATCAGTTGGCGTTGCAAAGCTACCAACAGCTCATACAACGAGAGCCGGAAAGTGGTCGCTGGTGGATGGGGTTAGGTATTCAACAAGAGCGCGCATTTCAGTTAGCAGATGCCAAGTCATCTTACTCACAAGCCTTGACGAAGCTGGGTCTCTCTAGCCAATCGCAACAGTTTATACGTGACCGAATTTCCTTGATTGAAAGTTTAGAGGAGCAGCCGAGTGAAAATTAAGCTAAGAAAACGTCTCGGCGACTTACTGGTTGAAGAAGGTATTATTACCGAGCAGCAAGTAGAACAAGCACTGAGTGCGCAAGAATCAACAGGCCGAAAATTAGGTGCAACACTGATAGAGCTTGGGGCTTTGACCGAGCATCAGATGTTGTCATTTCTATCGCAACAACTTGATATTCCTCTAATTGATCTCAGTCGCGCGGATGTCGATGTCGAGGCTGTGCAACTTCTTCCAGAAGTACATGCTAGACGACTGAGAGCGTTAGTGATCGGTCGCCATATGGATACTTTACGTGTGGCGATGAGTGATCCTGCCGACCTCTTTGCTCAAGAAGCCTTGCTAGGTCAACTCGCTCAATATGGTATCGAGTTTGTGATCGCACCAGAAAATCAATTGGTGGAGGGGTTCGATCGTTATTATCGCCGCACTAAGGAAATTGCCTCTTTTGCTGAGCAGTTACAGGCTGAGCACCAAGTGACTGAAGCTTTTGATTTCAGTATTGAAGGTGATGATAGCGAAGAAGTGACGGTTGTTAAGTTGATCAACTCACTGTTTGAAGATGCGATTCAAGTTGGGGCGTCAGATATCCACATCGAACCGGACTCGAATGTATTGCGCTTGCGTCAACGTATTGATGGTGTCTTACACGAGACACTACTTAACGAGGTTAATATCGCCTCTGCTCTAGTCTTACGCTTGAAGTTGATGGCTAATCTGGATATTTCCGAAAAGCGCTTGCCGCAAGATGGCCGCTTTAATATCCGCTCGAAAGGCCAGTCGGTTGATATTCGTATGTCGACTATGCCCGTTCAGTACGGTGAGTCGGTGGTTATGCGTCTGCTTAATCAGTCCTCGGGTGTGCGTAAGTTAGAAGAGTCGGGTATTCCTTCTCATCTGCTCGATAAGTTAAGGCGTCAACTCCGTCGCCCACACGGCATGATTTTGGTAACCGGACCAACGGGTTCAGGTAAAACCACTACCTTGTATGGTGCGTTGAGTGAGCTTAATGAGCCGGGCAAAAAGATTATCACCGCGGAGGACCCTGTCGAGTATCGACTGCCACGTGTCAATCAGGTACAAGTTAACCCCAAGATCGACCTTGATTTCTCGACGGTACTGAGAACTTTCCTCCGTCAGGATCCAGATATTATCCTCGTCGGTGAGATGCGTGACCAAGAGACGGTCGAGATTGGTTTACGAGCGGCGCTTACTGGTCACTTGGTATTGAGTACTTTGCACACTAATGACGCGATAGATAGCGCGCTGCGAATGATGGATATGGGGGCGCCAGGTTATTTGGTCGCGAGTGCGGTTCGTGCTGTGGTTGCGCAGCGACTGGTACGTAAAGTTTGCCCTGATTGTAAAACCGAGGAGCAGCTTGACGATGCAAGAGTGCAGTGGCTTGCTCAGCGATTCCCTAATCAAGTCGGGGCGAGTTTTGTTAAGGGGCGAGGTTGCCAGAACTGTAACCTCACAGGCTATCGAGGCCGGATAGGTGTGTTTGAGATGCTTGAGCTCGAGCAAGAGATGATGGACATGCTGCGCGCCAATGATGCGGTTGGGTTTTCTAAAGTAGCGCGTCAGTCAGCGAATTATAAACCTTTGTTGGCATCAGCGATGGAGTTAGCCTTGCAGGGGACGGTAAGTTTAAGTGAAGTGATGAGCCTAGGTGAAGGTGATTCATCTGGTTTCCAGCAAGCGATTTATATCTAAGGTAAACGATGAAGAGCTTTCGATACCAAGGACGAAATCTTGATGGTAGTGCGGTTTCAGGGCAGCTAGAAGCACCAACTCAAGAAGCCGCAGCAGAGCAGCTTATGGGCAAAGGTATTATTCCAATTAATATCTCAGTTCATAGTGGTAAGAGCCCGTTGAATCTTGACCTTAAGGCGTTGTTCACCCCTGCGATTCCTTTAGAGGTGTTGGTTATTTTTTGCCGTCAGCTTTATAGCTTAACCAAAGCAGGGGTCCCTCTGCTGCGCTCTATGAAAGGCTTAAGCCAAAATAGCGCCAATAAACAACTGCAAACCGCGCTTGAAGATGTGACGCAAGAACTCACTAATGGTCGCAGTTTGTCTGCCTCTATGCAGTTATTCCCTAAGGTATTTAGCCCGCTGTTTGTTTCTATGATCCACGTCGGAGAGAATACTGGTCGACTCGATCAAGCTCTGTTGCAGCTTGCTAATTATTACGAACAAGAAGTGGAGACACGCAAACGAATCAAAACTGCGATGCGCTATCCAACGTTTGTTATCAGCTTTATTGTTATTGCTCTGTTTATTCTTAACGTCAAAGTGATCCCTCAGTTTTCCAGTATGTTCTCTCGCTTTGGCGTCGATCTTCCTCTACCGACTCGCATTTTAATTGCGACGTCAGAGTTTTTTGTCAACTACTGGATCATGATGGTAGCAGGAATAGTAGCGGTTTTGTTTGGTTTTAGAGCTTGGCTAAATACCGCCAGTGGAAGAGAAAAGTGGGATAAGTTTCGTTTACGAATGCCTGTAGTAGGTGAGTTGATTAATCGCGCCCAGCTGTCGCGTTTTTCGCGTACGTTTGCTCTGATGCTTAAAGCGGGAGTGCCGTTGAACCAGTCTTTGGCGCTCTCAGCTGAAGCCCTCGGCAATAAGTTTTTAGAGAACAGACTTATTGAGATGAAGTCCTCTATTGAAGCGGGGGGAACTATCTCTGCAACAGCGATAAATAGTGGTGTGTTTACCCCATTGGTTATTCAAATGATCAGTGTCGGTGAAGAAACGGGTCGCATTGATGAGTTGCTATTAGAAGTAGCCGATTTTTACGACCGTGAAGTCGATTATGATTTAAAGACGCTAACCGCACGGATCGAACCTATCTTGCTTGTCATTGTGGCAGGTATGGTTTTGATTCTGGCTCTAGGTATCTTCCTACCAATGTGGGGAATGTTAGATGCCATTAAAGGCTAATTTAATCAGCCACATAGAGCGATCACGGCTAGCAATTTGGTTACTGGTAATTGTCTGTTTGATCATGAGCTTTATGTTAGTGTGGCAAAACGTGGTTAAAGAAGCCAATCAATCGGCTTTTTTGCTCGCGAGTCAAAGAATCGTTGAGCGAGCAAACTACTACAAACAGCAGTGGTTGTTATCTGGGCAGCAAAATGAGATAACTATTGATGGTCTTACGTTGAACTATACTAGTATGGGGTGGATTAAACCTTTGGGTGATAGGCAGCAGGTGGATTGCTCGTATTGGCTAGATATCTTATACCCACAGCATGAGGTTTTAGGTAATCGACCTAGCCAGATTGAAAATCAAATTATAGATAACGGCTATCATTGTAATTATCTATATAGCAACAACAGATTAATCTCCATTACTTTGATAGATAATAGGTTTATAGCTAAGACCGGTTTCTTGGCGGAGTAGAGTTATTGAGACTCTCAATATGGCGAATTAATGCAATTTCCGTATAATGCACGGTACATAACGGTAGGTGATAAGTATATGTCAAACAAACAGTCTGGTTTCTCACTAGTTGAGCTCGTTGTGGTTATCGTGGTGGTTGGCCTACTCGCTGTTGCGGCCTTACCGCGCTTCTTGGATGTGACCGATGAAGCGAAAAAAGCCAGCGTTGAAGGTGTTGCTGGTGGCTATGCGACTGGGGTGTTATCAGCTAGAGCGCAATGGGAAGCGGAAGCGAGACCTTCAGTGACAGTCAACTCGGTTGTGCGAAATACAGTAAATTATGACGGCGTTAAGTTTTGGCTGACCAGTACCAGTCAATCTGGTGGTGACTTTAGAGATGGTTACCCATTTGCTATCAACACCAATGATGCTAACTTTCCTACAGAGTTAACTAACACAATTTGTGTTGAGCTGATGGCGAATTTACTTCAAAACCCACCTAAAGTGGGCACGGTAATTCAGGCTCAAGCGGATTCTAATATTAAGTATTCAGCACAAGCTGATAACGCTCAATCTACTTGCACTTATATTCAGCAAGAAGGTAATAGTGAACATCAGTTTGTTTATGAAATTGAAACTGGTCGTGTGACCGTAACTTTGCAGTAACTCTGCAGCCAACAACATAGAGAGATGTTTACTATGAAAAGACAAGGCGGTTTCACCCTAATTGAACTAGTGGTGGTAATTGTAATTCTTGGTATTCTTGCAGTGACTGCAGCACCAAGATTTCTAAATTTGCAAAATGATGCCCGTCAAGCCTCACTCCAAGGACTAAAGGGGGCAATTGATGGAGCTGCGGGTATTGTCTATGGTAAGGCCGCAATAGATGGTAAGGAGACATCTAGCTCTGCAGTAAACGTATCAGGTATTAGCACTATATACGGTTATCCAACTGCTACTGTTGCAGGGATAGGTGAAGCGGTTGTTGGATTAGGTACGGACTGGGATGTAGTCGCTAGCTCTGGAACAAGCATTACTTATAGTTTTGAAGGTACTACAGATGCCAATTGTGCTGTTGTATATACACAAGCCTCAGGTACAAGTACCACGAGTGCTGCTTCGGCGAGTGTAGTCGTTACAGGATGTAGTAACTAATTACTTAAAAAGGTCAGTACATACTGACCTTTTTTATGTCTGATTATACAACTTTATAAATTTTCAAAAATCCTTAAAAAACAACAGCTCTAAACCTATCTGGTATATACTGACTTTAAGTATACGTCCCACGGTAACTGGTTATGACTAGGCCAAAAGTCTCTGGTTTTACATTAGTCGAATTAATTGTCGTTATATTATTAGTGTCGATAGTGTCGGTTTATGCCGCCAGTCGTTACTCTGGTCGTTCTGGTTTCTCAGCATACGCCGCGCAAGAGCAAGTGATTTCGGTTATTCGCCAAGTTCAAGTGAATCGTATGCAGTCAAATGTTGATATGGGCTCCGTCTCTGGCAATACCAACTTTACCCTTAGCTTGTTAGGCAACTGTATTGGTTCACAAGCGGCTTGTGCTGCGCGTGATGAAGGGCGCAGTGATTGGGTATATCTTAATGATGTATCTTTTACTTCTAATGTCGGTGCATTGGTTAATTTTGATTTGCTTGGCAACCCTGATGGAGTGGCAACCCCTATAAATATCCAGATGACCTCGACCGATGGGACATGTACAGCAGTACAAATCAATGCAGTGGGCTATGTTTCACCGGGGAGTTGTTAATGGAGCGTATGCGCGGTTTTACATTGGTTGAAAGCGTGATAGTCATTGTTGTCATGGGTATTGCTATGCTTACTATTACTAGCTTTTTAGTCCCCCAGATATCGCGCAGTGCTGACCCACATTACCAAACGCGAGCTGCTGCTTTAGGGCAGAGTGTGATGACTCAGATATTGGCGCGTAAGTTTGATCAAAATAGTGGCGATCAAGGTGGTATACCGCGCTGTTCATCAACAGATGCTGGGCCTACAGCTTGTAGCGCGCTAGGTAACTTTGGAATCGATACTGGCGAGACTGTCAACAACCCTGATGCTTATAACGATGTTGATGATTTTCATGGCTGCTGGGAGCCTTTAGCAACCAATGGTTGTCGTGATCTAAACTTGCTAGTTGGTGGAAATAGTTACCTTAACTTTCGAGTAGATGTTGATGTTGTATATGAGGTGACGAACCGACTTAAACAAATCCAGCTTACGGTGAGTGCTTCTAATCAAACTCCTGTTGTGCTTAATGCTTATCGAGGGAACTACTGATGAAAGTGAATGGCTTTACTTTAATCGAAATGGTGGTGACCTTGATTGTCGGGGCGATCTTAGTGCTCGGTATTGCCGGTTTTGTTGAACTCGGTGCTCGCGGTTATAGTGATACGGTTGATAGACAACGGCTGCAGACCCAAGCCAAGTTTATTCTTGAGAAGATGTCTCGTGAAGTACGCCATGCCGTGCCCAATATGCTCAATAGTGACTTGGCGATTCCTCAGGCAAACAGTTGTATTTCCTTCTTTCCTATTGTCGAGTCAGGTTTTTACGCCATATCAGGGGCAGATATCAACTTTGTAGTAGGACGCAATGGGGTGACTGTCGCTAACATTAATACACTCAACATGGTAATTAATCCAACCGAAGCAAACCCAACTACTAATGTATTTCCGTTAACCAATGTCAGCAGCGCGAGTAATACTTTTATATTGCCAGATGCAGCAGCTTCTATCGCTGGAGGCTCAATATCAAATCGCCACTATATCTACAACCCCAATGGAATGGTCAACTATTGTTTGGTAGCGGGTCAGCTTCGACGCAGTGTGAGTGGGGCGAATGCGCTGCCACTATCGGATTCTGGTGTTACTGGAACGCTAACTTACACGCCTGCAACTGTGCAAAACAATGGCATCGTTCAGGTAAATATGACCTTCAACAATGCGGCTGGTGATGAATCAACTAACTTTATACAAGAGATACAGGTGTTAAATGTCCCGTAATAAACAGCAGGGTAGTTTATACATAGTCATTATCTTTGTATTGGTAGTGATGGGTTTCCTTGCCACCACATTGAGCCAGATTAGTTGGTCGAACAGTGACAGTCATGCCAAAGATGTTGTCGGTACTCAAGCGGCGTTATTAGCGCACTCTGGTAATGAATGGGCACTCGAACAAATTTATGGCATTACGAGTACTAACCCAGTCAGTACGCAGTGTCCTGCTATCAATGGGACGAATATTAGTACGTTTGATACCACGGTAAATTGCCAAGATGTGCAGGTAAGCTGTGAGTCGCGCGGTGGGCAATTGTCTGATGGAAGTCAGATGTACGTAATCAGTTCAACGGCGATATGTGGTACTGGCATTAACCAAATGCAGCGCAACCAAGAAGTATGGATTCGGGAGTAGGTATGGGACTACCAACAAAATTTTGTTTTATTCTATTGGCTCTTTTCTCTGTGCCTTCTTATGCGCTAACACAGCAAGAGCTGAATACAAAAATCTGTCAGTATGTTCCCTCCGTTGCACAGACTAACAGCTATAATAATGGGGGAGTTTACAACGGTAGACTTGTACTTTCTGGAAATGCTCAGAATGTTATTCAAGTGCCCAAAGATGGACAAAAGCTTTCATTTGATAGTAATAGTGGTAACTTTCAGTGCGACTATCCAACAAACCCTAAGCAAACTTGTTTGATTGACAATACTATTACTTACTCTGGTTTCCCTTTCAATGTTCCCGCTTTTCCTGCATCAGGGAGTGATTTCGAGTGTAAGAGTACAAACTGTTCTTTATCTTCAGGGACATATAAAGACGTCAAGATAACAAAAAACAATGCAACTTTAACGCTTAACTCTGGAGTGTACTATTTTAATGAGCTGAACTTTGACGCTAATGGGGCCAAGTTAGAAGTTACTGGTCCGGTTGAAATTCACTACAATAAAATCTTTTTTAAGCAGAATGGAATAGTAGTTAACAGCAATAATCCTGCGAATCAGGTTTTATTTATTGGTCATGGCGAAGACTCTTTTGTCAAAGTAGAAAAAAACAGTGCCACGATTAAAGCATATTTCTACATCAGTCATGAAGCAACCAGTGAGGGTGGCTTTGGTGTACTAAGTAACAACAATAGTTTTACAGGTGGTATAACGGCATACAATATTGAGGTATCAGGCAACAATAATACCTTTTCCCATTTTAGCGGCTTTTCTTGTGATTCCTCTAATAGCCCCGTTGCTTCTCTGGTAGTTGAACCGAATAATTTCCATTTAACCTGTCAAGACAATACTCAATTATACGTTGTACCATATGACAGCAATGGCAATCGCCTTTTTGACGTAGATGGAGAAAACGTAACCCTTTCAGAAGTATCTACAAACAAGCTCACTGTAACGAGCAATGGTTTTAATGCTAGTGAAGGGAGATATGAGTTTACTTTGGGGGATAAGTCAGACAATCAATATGAAGCTATCAGAATTAAAGCCTCACTCGATTCCGATAATAGTGTGTCTGCTACAAGTGATTTAATGTATGTCCCTTTTAAGTTTGAAGTGAATAACGGAAACGCTATTTCTCTAGTTGCTGGGTTGCAAGATACTAATATATCCGTGAAAACATTAGCTTGTGACAGTGCTGGGAGGCCAATTTCGATTAACTACAATAAAACTTTTACTGAGTCAGACATCAACGTTTCTTCATTTTCTCCCGCATCAGGTACTTATATTGGAAAGCTTAGCTTTAGTGCTCCAATCACTAATGGAGAAGCAGCAGCGACAATGCGGTTTGATGAAACTGGTACCCTCACTGGAGAATTTAGCGACAATATCAGCTGTGATGACCTAGGGGGAGGATTACAGGGGTGTCCTTCAGGAGGCAGTCAAGATATCGTTGGTACTTTTACTATACAGAGTCGTCCTTGGGCTTTTGCTGTATGTACTTCAGCGGATACTTCCGGGACATCCTCATCTGGCCCTGCTTTTGTTGCGGCTGGTGGGGAGTTTGATGTTCAGGTTTACCCTATAGGTTATCAATCTGGAGTTACTATTGATAGTAGTGGTCGTTTAGTTAGTGATGATGTAGTTTGTTCAGTCCCCCCACTTTCCAACCCTTCTATTTCTAATTCACCTAGTTATACGGTTTCTTTAAGTCATGAGCTTGATAGCCCTCTTGGAGGAAGCCTCGGAGTTATTACAAGTGATGATAGCCTGCAAAGAACTAACACTGTGGTAAACCCTGAACTGAAGCATGAATTAACGAAATTAAAATGGAGTGAGGTCGGTAGCATCAGCTTGATAGCCAATACTAGTAGCTCAGGCTATAGCGGCAGCATCATCGCAGGTCTTCGCAAAGTTGGGCGTTTCTATCCTGATTTCTTTAAAATAGACGAGAACGCGTGGAATGATCCGCTAGTAGGTGGGGGGCCGCAAAAACAAGCCTTTACATATATGAACCAAGCCTTTAGCAGCGTGACAGCTAAGGTCGGAGCGTACAATGTTCAAGGTACAGCGACTACAAATTATGGAGCGTTCTCGAGCTCTCTTCAGGCAGTCTTCCAGTTTGATAATCGAGATAGGCTGACCAATGCTGATACCGCTTCCTTAGCGACGAAATCTTCATATCAATCGAGCCAGTGGGTTTTAAGTAGCGATCAAATTGCTTGGAGCAAAAATGCTGACTTCACTCCAGATGGACCATATAACTATCTTTCAGGCAGTACGCTTAATGTAAATCTAGAAGTTTCATCTTCTACGGTAAATGACCCTGTAAGGTTCAAGTTATCTGCTTCTGATACTAATCCTTCGTCAACTCAAGTCCTACCTGATGAGCAACCTCGCTTATTGTTTGGACGATATAATCTTGCCGATGTCGGTGGTGTGCAAGGTGAGTCAATCACTGTACCTTTGCAAGCTCAGTATTGGAATGGTAGTAGTTTCCAGACCAATGTTAATGATAGTTTTTCGACTTTTGATGGTACACACCATTGCAGCAATGTCATCTGGCCTAGTGTGGGAGCGACCAATGGCAATGTTACCTTAAATGAAAACGGTACATTAAGTTCTGGGGATTCACGAACCCTTGTGGCTCGTCAAACAATATCGGCAAGAGAGCAAGTGCAATTATGGCTTCGATTAGACAACAGTAGCCCTTCCGCAAATTGCAGTGGAACTAATAATGGTCAGACTTGGATGATGTATGATTGGAACCAAAATGGCACCGATGAGGAGAATCCCTCTACCGTAGTTACTTTTGGTATTTTCCGCGGTAATGATCGAGTGATTTTCCGCGGTGAATCTGGATTAACCGGCCAGTAATTTTTGTCATTTTTTTGCCTATCGTTAGGAATCTGTTAGAAATTGCGTGTTTCAGCCCATGTTTACACTTCAATGCCTTGCTGTGACGGCAAGGCATTGGTACATTTAGTGCAATTTTCTATCTTCTAATTCTTTCAGGACGAGCGAAGAATATGTTCAAAAAACTTCGTGGCATATTTTCTAATGACCTATCAATCGATTTAGGTACTGCCAACACACTTATCTACGTTAAAGGACAGGGTATCGTTCTTGACGAGCCTTCAGTAGTAGCCATCCGCCAAGACCGTAACCGCGCAGGTAAAAGCGTAGCCGCTGTTGGTCATGCTGCTAAACAAATGTTGGGTCGTACACCGGGGAACATCTCTGCTATCCGTCCAATGAAAGATGGCGTTATAGCTGACTTCTACGTGACTGAAAAAATGCTGCAGCATTTCATCAAGCAAGTACACGACAACAGCGTGCTAAAACCAAGCCCTCGCGTATTGGTTTGTGTTCCTTGTGGTTCTACTCAAGTTGAGCGCCGCGCAATTCGTGAATCTGCACTAGGCGCAGGCGCGCGTGAAGTTTACCTAATTGATGAGCCTATGGCGGCAGCAATTGGTGCAGGCTTACGCGTATCAGAGCCTACAGGTTCTATGGTGGTCGATATCGGTGGTGGTACTACTGAAGTTGCGGTCATCTCACTAAACGGCGTGGTTTACTCCTCTTCAGTTCGTATCGGCGGTGACCGCTTTGATGAAGCGATCATCAACTACGTTCGTCGTAACTACGGCAGCTTGATTGGTGAAGCGACAGCTGAAAAGATCAAACACGAGATTGGTTCTGCTTATCCAGGTGATGAAGTAGAAGAGATCGAAGTGCGTGGTCGTAACCTAGCAGAAGGTGTGCCGCGTAGCTTTAGCCTAAACTCAAACGAAATCCTAGAAGCGTTGCAAGAGCCACTAACAGGTATCGTCTCTGCGGTAATGGTTGCATTAGAGCAATGTCCACCAGAGCTAGCGTCTGATATTTCAGAAAATGGTATGGTACTGACAGGTGGTGGTGCTCTACTTAAAGATCTTGATCGTCTACTAACAGAAGAAACAGGTATTCCTGTCGTTATTGCTGAAGATCCACTCACGTGTGTTGCTCGTGGTGGTGGTAAAGCGTTAGAGATGATCGACATGCATGGCGGCGATCTATTTAGCGAAGAGTAATTTGAATGATCTTGGCCTAGTGCCAAGATTGGCAAGATAAGGATCTCATATTCCATGAAGCCTATTTTTGGCCGAGGACCTTCACTACAGTTACGCCTGTTTTTTGCCGTTATTCTATCAGCCAGCCTTATGCTGGCTGATAGTCGTTTAGGTGCGTTTGCTCAAGTTCGTTACCTACTTAACAGTATGGTGGCACCTATTCAGTATTTGGCGGATGTCCCTCGCGTGATGTTTGATGGCGCTTATGAGCGTTTCAATATTCGTCAAGACTATATGGAAAGCACTCGCAAACTTAAACGTGAAGTGCTGCGTCTTAAAAACGACCTGCTACTGCTTGATCAATATCGCGAAGAAAACCAAAGATTGCGTAAGTTGCTCGGCTCTTCATTTATTCGCGATGAGCGCAAAGTCGTAACCGAAGTGATGGCGGTAGATACGTCACCTTATCGTCATCAAGTGGTGATCGATAAAGGTCAGATTGATGGCGTTTATGTTGGTCAACCTGTTGCAAACGAGAAGGGTATTGTTGGTCAAGTGACCTTTGTTTCGGCGCACAACAGTCGAGTGCTGCTGCTTACCGACAGCTTAAGTGCCATTCCGGTACAAGTGATCCGTAACGATATTCGAATCATTGCCTCCGGCACAGGTAAATCAGATCGAATCAACCTTGATCATATCCCGATCAGCTTAGATATCGAAGAAGGTGATCTGCTGGTGACTTCCGGTCTCGGTGGTATCTATCCTGAAGGCTTCCCAGTTGCACACGTTTCAGAAGTAGAGCGTGATACCGCACGAGAATTCGCTGTTATAGAGGCAGAGCCTGTGGTCGATTTTGAACGCTTACGATATCTACTACTAATCTGGCCGAATGATTCTCGTCAGGAGAAAATCCAGCAAGTGACACCAGAGAGTCTAGAGGAACAATAGAAATGGCAAATAGTGTACTAAAAGGAAAGTTTGTCATTGCTTGTTCGTTCTTAATCGCTTTGACATTACAAACAATACCTTGGCCGGGAATGCTTGATTTGTTGCGTCCGTCATGGCTGCTGTTAGTGACCTGCTACTGGGTACTTGCACTGCCACACCGAGTGAACGTTGGTTCGGCATTGATCTTGGGCTTGCTATGGGATCTACTGCTTGGTTCGACACTGGGTATCCGCGGCATGATGATGTCGATTGTGATTTACCTCGTTGCGCTCAACTTCCTCGTGATTCGAAATATGGCACTGTGGCAACAAGCGATTTTGATTGGTGCAATGTCGATGTTGCTCGACGTATTGATCTTCTGTGGTGAGTACTTAATCCAAGATGTGACTTTTAATCCGGTCTCGCTGTGGAGTGGATTAATTAACTGCATTCTATGGCCTTGGATGTTCCTATTAATGCGTCGTGTAAGACGTCACTGGCATATACGATAAAATGACTAAACCATTGATTTTGGCTTCTGGCTCACCAAGACGTAAAGAGCTGCTTTCTCAACTTGGCTATACCTTTTCGGTGGTGAAAACCGATGTTGAAGAGTGCCGACAATCTGGTGAGAGCGCATTTGACTATGTTTCTCGCCTAGCTAAAGACAAAGCGATGGCGGGAGTAGAGCTTGAGCCAAACTCAGTGGTTATCGGGTCTGATACGATTGTGGTTTGCGATCAACAGGTATTGGAAAAGCCAGATGATTTAGCGCATGCTAAACAAATGCTAATGGCGCTCTCGGGCAGGGCGCATCAAGTGATGACAGCAGTGACTGTCGCCACAAAAGAAATTCAAGAAACTGTAGTGGTATCTACAGACGTATGGTTCAAGACCCTGTCAGAGCAAGAAATAGAACAATACTGGCACACGGGCGAACCTTGCGATAAGGCTGGTAGTTATGGAATTCAAGGATTGGGCGGACGATTTGTAACTCGCATTGAAGGCAGTTACTACGCAGTCGTTGGCTTACCTCTGTATGAAACTGACCAGCTCTTGCACAAATTCTTATAATTAAAATTTGAGGTACTCTTATGAGTGCAGAGTTGATTATCAACGTGACCCCGAGTGAAACTCGCGTGGCCATGATTGAAGGGGGAACCCTACAAGAGATCCATGTTGAACGTGAAGCAAAACGCGGAATTGTCGGGAATATTTATAAGGGTAAGGTCAGTCGAGTCTTACCGGGTATGCAGGCTGCTTTTGTCGATATCGGACTAGAAAAAGCAGCGTTTCTTCACGCGTCAGATATCGTTCCTCATACAGAGTGTGTGGCTGAAAATGAAAAGCAGCAGTTTCAGGTGCGCGATATTTCTGAGCTCGTTCGTCAGGGACAAGATATTGTCGTTCAGGTGGTTAAAGATCCACTTGGCACAAAAGGCGCACGCCTGACAACCGATATCACTCTACCTTCTCGTTACCTTGTGTTTATGCCTGGTGCGAGCCATGTTGGCGTTTCGCAACGAATTGAAAGTGAGCAAGAGCGTAACCGCCTTAAAAAGGTAGTGGGTGAGTATTGTGACGAAAATGGTGGTTTCATTATTCGTACCGCTGCTGAAGGTGCAGACGAGAAGGAATTGTCACAAGATGCCGCTTTCTTAAAACGTTTGTGGTCAAAGGTGATTGAACGCCGCAGTAAATACAAAACCCGCGCTACTCTGTATGGTGAGCTAGGTTTGTCGCAACGTATCCTACGTGACTTTGTCGGCACCGAGCTAAACAAGATCCTTGTTGACTCACGTACCGAATTTGAAAACCTCAAAGAGTTCACCTCTGAATATGTTCCTGAACTAACAGAAAAGCTTGAGCTTTATGAAGGTGATAAACCTATCTTCGATATGTACGACACTGAGAACGAAATACAACGTTCTCTAGAGCGTAAAGTAGAGCTTAAATCTGGTGGGTATTTGATCATCGACCAAACCGAAGCAATGACGACTGTCGATATTAACACCGGAGCGTTTGTTGGCAGACGTAACCTAGAAGAGACCATCTTCAATACCAACATTGAAGCGACTCAAGCGATTGCTCGCCAATTAAGGCTACGTAACCTTGGCGGTATTATCATTATCGACTTTATCGATATGGCTTCTGATGAGCACCGTGAGCGTGTACTTACTTCATTAGCGACTGCCTTGGACAAAGATAGAGTTAAAACCAATATTAATGGCTTTACTCAACTTGGCTTGGTCGAGATGACACGTAAGCGTACCCGTGAAAGCATTGAACATATTCTTTGTTCGACTTGTCCAACTTGTGAAGGGCGAGGCAGTGTCAAAACGGTGGAATCAGTCTGCTACGAGATCTTGCGTGAGATTACGCGTGTTAATCGCGCCTATGACGCTGATAAGTTCGTTGTCTATGCATCTCCTGCAGTCGCAGAGACGCTACAAGGGGACGAATCTCATGCCCTCGCTGAACTTGAAGTGTTTATTGGCAAGCAGGTGAAAATCCAAGCTGAGCCACTCTATATTCAAGAGCAATTTGACGTTGTGATGATGTAAAGGTTGTTTGTGATTTCAACAGCGACTCGGCTTATTCGATTACTACTTTGGCTTACCGTTACAGCTTTGGTCATTCTGGCCATAGCGGTAACGGCGATGCGTATTGCGCTACCTCAACTCAACCACTTTCAGCCTCAAATCCAAAGCTGGATTAACCAAGGTACAGGGCTTGAATTTGAGGTTGCTGAAATTAAGGGTTTCTGGCGCAATACACACCCCTCCCTTTCACTGCAACAGGTAAAAGCCAAGACGCCTGCAAGCAGTGGTATTCATTTTTCGGCCGATAAAGTTGAAGTTGAACTCGACCTTATTCAATCTTTACTGCAACAACAGCCCGTCGTAGCAGATCTCAATATCTATCAACTCAATCTAGATATCTCGTCGGTTGAGTGGATAAACACTGGCAGTGATGAAACTCCTAAGTTGCAGCCTCAGGGCGAACAGAAGGATGTAATGCAGCAGCTTGACCAGCTGTTACTGCGTCAGCTTGATGGTTTCTCTTTAGCAGAGTCGAGAATACATTTCTTAGGTATTGATGGCACTAACCGCGAACTCGATATTAAAAAGTTACGTTGGCAAAATAACGGTCGTCATCACCTTGCAGATGGTGAAGTCAGTCTTGCTCATGGCAACTTGAATTCGGCGCAAGTAAAAGCGAATTTCATTGATCACGGCTCGTTGAAAGAAGTGAGCGGTGAGTTTTATCTCTCGGTGCAAAACGTGCTGATTACGCCGTGGCTGACCAAATTTATAAAAACTGAATCGGGTATCGATAAAGGCCAAATCAGCTTCAGTAGCTGGTTAACGTTAAAGCATAGCCAACCTACCAGCGCCTACTTGGAGTTTGATTCTTCAGAGCTAAGTTGGCAGGAAGGACAACAGCACGAGTTGTGGTTAGATTCAGGGGTTGTTGAGTTAGAGCCTTATAACGATGGCTGGCAAGTAAATGCTCACTCACTAAGCTTCACGACGGATGAGACTAAATGGCCAGCACTCGATATCGCCTTTGACTGGCAACCTGATGAGTGGCGTTTGAATGTCTCACAACTCGACATTGCAGCGATTACGCCTTTAGTTAAGTTAGCGCCAAATTCCAAACCAACGACAGATTTCCTTAAAACGCTTGCTATTGGTGGTTTGATTGAAGATGTCAGAGTGTCTATGGGCTCTGAGTTAGATAGCTTGCAATACTCGGCAGAACTTTCCCATGCCTCTATGACTCAATGGGAACTTCTACCGGGTCTAAATCATTTATCGGCGTCTGTGTCTGGTGATCTGCAACAAGCGAAAGCTAAAGTCACTTTAATTGACGACGTGCTTCCTTATGGTGATGTCTTCCAAGCGCCACTCAATATCAAGCAAGGCCAAGTAGATATTGTTTGGCAAAATAGTGAATCAGGTTGGAGCTTGTGGGCAGATAAAGTCACCGCAGCGACTCCCGACTTGCAAGTCTTGGGTGCTTTTAAGTTAGACTTCCCTAAAGACCAAAGCCCATTTTTATCCTTTTACGCAGAAGCCGATTTATATAATGCCGCTGAAACTTGGCGTTACTTACCAACTTTGGCGCTCGGCCGTGATCTAACCGACTACCTAAGTACTGCTATTCAAGGTGGTAAGGTGAATACGGCCAAACTGCTTTGGTATGGCGAGTTAGGCGATTTTCCTTACCACAATAACGACGGTATGTTCCAAGCGTGGGTGGGCTTAAAGCAAGCCAAGTTTAGCTTTGATACCGCTTGGCCACCTATTACCGATCTGCAGCTAGACCTGCTGTTCCAGAATGATGCCATGCACCTCGACTCACGCAGTGCTACCTTAATGGATGTTAAAGCTAAGCGCATTACTGGTCGAATTCCAGAGTTAGCTGAAGGCGGGCATATTGAAATTGAAGCGCAGGCAGTCGCACAAGGTAATGCGGTACGTGACTACATGACAGCCTCTCCTTTGGTTGATTCTGTTGGTGCTGCTCTGACGGCAGTGCAAGTCGATGGGCGAGTAGAGTCTAGCTTCCAGCTTAATATTCCATTTAGCGAAGATAAGGAAGCAAGAGCTTGGGGATACGCGGATCTGAAAGATAATCATGTCACTATTGATGCTCCGCCAATGACACTAGAGAAAGTCTCTGGCCGAGTTGAATTTGATAATGACGTTGTCAGCGCTGCGGGTTTGTCCGCTGGACTACTTAACCAGCCGGTATCGATTGACTTCCAAGGCGAAAATATCAATCAAGGTTATGGTGTCGCGATTGATGTTGTTGGCGATTGGGAAGTTGAACCTTTGATTCCATATTTAGGTAAGCAGTGGCTTGAACCTTTGAACGGCCACGCTCCTTGGAGTATGGATGTGGATATTCAGCTTAACGATGTTGGATTCACCTATCAGATCAATACTGAAGCGGATCTTAAGTTTCTTGCGAGTGATTTTCCTGCACCACTAAATAAAGCTGCTGGAGTTTCTGGTAAGGCTCGCCTTGAAGCATCCGGTAACCAAGAAAGTATTACTGCCCGAGTGCAGCTGCCGAACTTTAAGTATCAAACCGAAATAGATATTCGACCTGATGTGCCTGTTCTAACCGATACTTACCTATTGTTAGGTAAAGGTAGCTTTAAGATCAGCCCAGTTGCCGGTCATCAAGCAAAAGTGGTGGTCGATGAGCTCGATTTGGATAAGTGGCTCGAGAGTTTCGCCGTTGAAGAAGGGCCTTCTGAAGCCGTTGTTGCGCAGATGAACACGCCACAGATTCCATTGCCAACTCGAGTTGACCTTGATGCTAAAGAGCTCACTCTAGGTACAATTGACTGGAACGATGTCGATTTTAGTGCCAAGCGGAAGGGGCTTGGCTGGTACATGAACTTAGATAGTCAAGAAGCAAAAGGTGAAGCCAGCTATATTGAGCCGTATGATCTCTCGGTCTCTTTAGAGCGTTTACACGTCTACATTCCTGCATTAGATAAGGAATACAAAGACAAGGGCATGTTTGAGCCAGAAAACAACGACGCGCCTCTGATCAGTCATTTTGAGCGGACTTTCCATGAGCAGATTCCAAATATCACTTTAGCGATCAATGACTTTTGGCTACAAGGATACAAAGTTGGCAAAACTCATCTTGATTTACAACGTCAGGGCGAGAAGTTGGAATGGAAGAAACTGACATTTGAGAGCGGTACAAACAAAGTCGATATGAAAGGCTGGTGGCGGATGAGTGAAACCGAAAGCCACACCAAATTCGATGTTGAAATGTCCGGTGAAAATAACAGTGATGTAATGGAGCGTTTCGGTATTACATCAGGTATTCAGCGTGCGCCGTTTGAAATCAGTACTCAGCTTGAATGGGATGGATCTCCATGGTCTGGCAAGGTAGATACGCTCAATGGTGAAGTGTCGACTAAGCTAGGTAAGGGGATGATTTCTGATGTCAGCGGTGCTGCGCGTTTGCTTGGGATATTTAGCCTAGATTCGATTATCCGTAAGATGCAGCTCGATTTCAGTGACGTATTTGATAAAGGGATGGCGTTCAATTCAATTACAGGTAGTGGCTCAATCCGTAATGGTATTTTCTTAACTAACGATATCAAGATGGATGCGGTTGCTGGTGAGATGAATATCAAAGGGCTAGCTAACCTTAACTCTCGCACCGTGGATGCGGAAGTGAAGTTTACGCCAGATATTACCTCGGGTATTCCGGTATTAACCGCCTTTGCGGTTACCCCGCAAACTGCGCTGTATGTCTTAGCGATTACTACCGTGATCTCTCCAGTGGTTGAAGTCTTTACTCAGGTTAATTATGAAGTGAAAGGGCCGCTTGATTCACCTGTGGTTAAAGAACTCTCACGCAGTAAAGGGGAGTTTAAACTTCCGGAATCTTTACGCGAATCGACTAAGTAAGGAATAAGGCTCATGGAACGAGTGGGAATAATTCAAATGACCTCTGGGCCAAATCCGAGTGAGAATTTGGCCTATATTCGTCAACAAGTGGCAAGTTTGGCTAAGCAGGGAGCAAAGTTTGTCGTTACGCCTGAAAACGCTTTAGTGTTCGGCAATCGTCAGGACTATCACCAAAATGCTGAGCCGATAGGTGACGGTGATTTGCAAGCTGCACTATCTGAGATTGCGCGAGAGAATACGGTTTGGTTGGTCATTGGCAGTATGCCTATTCAACGAGAACAAGGCGTTACGACAACCAGCTTGCTTTATTCGCCCGAAGGCAAGTTGGTGGCTGAGTATGACAAGCTGCATATGTTTGATGTTGATGTAGCTGATGGTCACAAACGCTATCGAGAGTCAGAAACCTTTACTCCGGGATCGAGGGTGGTTTCTTATCATGCACCATTCGCCCATATTGGCCTGAGTATCTGCTATGATGTACGTTTTCCAAGTTTGTATAGTGAGTTAGCTCGCTTAGGGGCAAACGTGATTCTTGTACCTGCCGCTTTTACAGCGGTGACGGGCAAGGCGCATTGGGAAACCTTACTCCGGGCCCGTGCGATTGAAACTCAATCTTGGCTGATAGCCGTTAACCAAGTCGGGACTCATCCCTGCGGCAGAGAAACGTGGGGGCATTCTATGGTTATTTCTCCATGGGGAGAAGTGATCGCGAGTCTTGCCGATCAAGCAAGTAATTTATTGGTCGAAATCGACCTCAGCCAAGTACAAGAATTGAGAGCTGCGATGCCAGTGGGTCAGCATGCTCGATTCAGCAACCAGTTACAAAATTAAGAGCAAAGTATGACAATAAATCATGTAGAAGATGCGTTGCTAAAGCCAGCCGGACTTAGTGAACAAGATATTGCTGATACGCTAGCGAGTATTGCAACTCGCCAAATTGATTATGCAGATATCTACTTTCAGTCGAGCTGGCATGAATCTCTCGTGCTAGAAGATAGCATTATCAAAGATGGCTCTTTCAACATTGATCGCGGTGTGGGCGTTCGTGCTGTCACTGGAGAGAAAACAGGGTTTGCCTATTCAGACCAAATCCAACTTGAAGGTTTGACCCAAAGCGCTGTTGCCGCTCGCGGTATTGCTCAACAAGGTCAAAACGGTCAAGTACAGGCGTTTAAGCGTAGCGACAATCAAAGCTACTATGCTGCGGCTAACCCACTAGAGAGTTGGGAAAAAGAGCAGAAGACAAAACTGCTTAAAGAGCTTGATGCGTATATTCGTACCAAAGAACCATTGATTAATGAAGTCTCCATCAGCTTAAGTGGTGTGCATGAGCAAATGCTTGTCGCGGCAACTGATGGCACTTATGCTGGCGATGTGCGCCCACTTGTGCGCTTGTCGATTAGCGTGCTTGCTCAAAAAGGTGACCGCCGTGAACGTGGTAGTTCTGGTGGCGGTGGTCGATTTGGTTACGACTTCTTCCTCACTGAAGAAGAGGGTGCCAAGGTCGCCTATCACTACGCAGACGAAGCGATCCGTATGGCACTAGTCAATTTGGAAGCGGATGCTGCACCTGCTGGCATGATGCCAGTGGTGCTCGGCTCTGGTTGGCCGGGAGTATTACTGCATGAAGCAGTGGGTCACGGTCTTGAAGGTGACTTTAACCGTAAAGAGTCTTCGGTATTTAGTGGAAAGGTCGGCGAGAAAGTAACGTCTGAGCTTTGTACTATTGTTGATGATGGTACATTGAAAGATCTGCGTGGTTCGTTAAACGTTGATGATGAAGGCGTCAATGGTCAATACAACACCTTGATTGAAAATGGTGTACTCAAAGGTTACATGCAGGACAAACTCAATGCCCGTTTAATGGGTGTCAACCCAACGGGTAATGGTCGCCGTGAGTCTTACGCACATTTACCTATGCCTCGTATGACTAACACCTACATGTTGCCAGGTCAGCATACACCAGAAGAGATTATCTCAACGGTTAAGAAAGGCCTGTATGCGCCTAACTTTGGTGGTGGTCAGGTTGATATTACTTCAGGTAAGTTTGTGTTCTCAGCCTCTGAAGCTTATTTAATTGAAGACGGTAAGATCACTCGCCCAGTAAAAGGTGCGACACTGATTGGCTCTGGTATAGAAGCAATGCAGCAAGTCTCTATGGTCGGTAATGACCTTAGCATTGACCGCGGTGTCGGTGTATGTGGTAAAGCAGGCCAGAGTGTCCCTGTCGGTGTTGGTCAGCCAACGCTCAAGCTCGACTCCATCACTGTAGGTGGTACGGAGTAGGAGAGGAAGGGAGCGCTTTCGCTTCGAGATCGGGCTTCGCCCTGCGAGATGCTAGAACGCTTCGCTCCGAGATTCGAGAACGGCCTCTGTCCTTCGAGAGGTCTTTTGGGATGAACGGTCGAAAGTTGCTGAAAAGCTGAATTGGCCATAAAAAGAAGGGTTGACGCCACGCGCCAACCCTTTAATTGTTCTCGCTTCTCGCTTCTCGCTTCTCGCTTAAATCCCATCTCTCTCAATCGGACAACTCATACAACGAGCGCCACCGCGGCCGCGGCCTAGTTCATTACCTGGAATGGTAAGGACCTTGATGCCCGCTTGATCATACTTTTCATTGGTGTAGACATTACGTTCATAACCAATCACAACGCCTGGTTTCACGGTTAATACGTTGTTGGCGTCATTCCATTGTTCACGCTCAGCTTCGTAGCTGTCGCCACCTGTGGTAATGATCTTAAGGTAATCCAAGCCCAATGCTTCTTCAATTGCATGGATGAAGCTTGGCACTTTCTCAACTTTCATATCACCATCGTCTTTCGGAGTCAGGCGCCAAGTGTTGAGGTCTTTACGCATGATCTCTGGATAAACGGAGAAGGTATCAATATCCATATGGGTCATAACGGTGTCTAAGTGCATGCATGACCGGTGCTTAGGCAATTCGATAGCGATCACTTGCTTAGCTTGACCATGTTTAAACAGGCTAGCCGCTAGGTTCTCAACACCTTGTGCAGTGGTACGTTCTGACATACCGACAAGCACGGCGCCTTTACCAATCACCAGTACGTCACCGCCCTCAATATTGGCGTTGTCGTAGTGAAGGTCTTCATCACCGAAATACTTAATGAAATCTTGGCCTGCAAATACTGGGTGCCAACGGTAGATAGCGCGTAAGTGATTAGTTTCACGCTGACGTGCAGGTTTCATCATTGGGTTGAGTGACACACCACCATATACCCAACAAGATGTGTCTCGGGTAAACAGGTGGTTAGGAAGAGGCTCAATCACGAAATCTAATGGTCGATGCATACGTGGTAGCATTGACGATGATTGAATCGGCAGCTCTGAATACGCCAAACCGCCAAGCAATACGGTTGCTAGATGCTCGTTGTCCATTTCAGACAGATAATGGCGTAGGTCTTTGGCAAAGGTCGGGCCGTAACGGAAATCTGAAATCTGGGTGTTAAGGAGCCAAGTCTTCGCTTCATCAACAGCAAGAGTTTCAACAAGTAGGTCGTGAAGTAATAGAACTTCGACGTCTTGGCTACGTAAGGTTTCGGCAAACTTGTCGTGCTCTTCACCCGCAGCTTCAACCGCTAACACATCGTCAAACAAAAGTTCATGACAGTTCGATGGGGTTAAGTGGGTGAGTGCTCGCTCTGGACGATTTAATAGTACACGTCTAAGTTGACCAACTTCTGAGCCTACATACAACTTACTCATTTTGTATCCTTACAATTAGTTCCAGAGCGTATTTATGACAAGTTTGTTATAAAGATGCAAGCGGCCAATGCAGATTGGTTTGCTGCTTTTGTGTGTGATTGTAGTGAAATATCCCTAAGTTCTGTGTTTGTTTGAGCTTTGGTGCTATTTTATAACTTAACTGTTCGGTTCAATGATATGCGTTGCTATGCGATTCTTAATGGCTAAAAAGAGTGCTCGTTTTTTGTGAACCGGAGCATAGCTATGCACAATTGGGAGTTGATAAGGATTATTGCTACCTATTTATGCATTTCACCTATCATCGAGTCTATGCACTGGGCTGATATAAAAACGCAGTGAATTGTACTTTTGTGGTGGTATTAAAAACTGAGAGAAAACTCTGAATCCTCGTTATGATAAAAATTTGTTAATTTCTCTTGTTGTGAGATGGATCTTATTTGATCACGGTTGAAGTGATGCAGAAAGATCAGGATCAAGACATATTCTGGGTAGTAATTTCTCTGGATCCATGCGATATTTCGTCGCGGTAAATTATGATCAACTTTGTCACTATCTGGAGCACAAAATATGTCTCACGAAAATGAATATCTGTCTGTTGAAGAGTTAATTGAGATTCAAAAGGAAGAGACTCGCGAAATCATCCAAGCCTTATTAGAAGACGGCAGTGATCCAGATGCGCTATACGAAATTGAGCACCATCTGTTCGCTGAAGACTTCAACACGCTAGAGAAAGCTGTTGTTGAAGCATTCAAGATGGGCTTCGAAGTACTTGAAGCAGAAGAGACAGAAGATGAAGATGGCAAGAAGCTGCTTTGCTGTGATGCAACGATGGAGTCTGCATTAAACCCTGAAGCAATCGATGCTCAAGTAGAAAAGCTTGTTCACCTTGCAGAAAAGTTCGACATTATTTATGACGGCTGGGGTACATACTATGAAGGTGAAGACGCCCTATACCCAGAAGAAGATGATGAAGAGTAAGTAAGCTTCTTCTTAAAGCGAATTTCTAAATACCAGCCAATCGGCTGGTATTTTTGTTTAGTCTCACGCGACTTATATCTTTTCCTATCGAGTTAGCATTATAATCAGGCAACTTTGATCTAGGACAAGATTTAGCTCTATGGAACTCTCTCTCGCAGGCCTTTGGCAAGTGTCACCTTTGACCGATTTATCTATCCCTCAAGATGATATTACTTTTCCTGCCCCTTTAAGTCAGGTACTGCCTGATTCCTTATCTGAATCTGAAATTGTTGCACAAGAATGGCATCTAATGCATGACATTGAGGTTGATGAAGCCATGCTGGCTTTTCCATCCGTTGATCTGATCATGTCTGGTGTCGATTATCATGCTGAAGTTCGTATTAACGGTGTTGCGGTATTCGATTGCGATCAGACTCAATCTGAATACAAGAAAGATATCCGCCCATATCTGCAGATGGGGCGAAATCGTTTTGAAGTTCTCTTTCTGCAGGAAGATGAAGATTGGTTACTCGGTGAAGAAGAGAGCCAAGAGCTTTGTCAGCTAGGCACGCCTGAATATCGCAAACATGATGAAAGACTGGGTATCTGGCATACTCCACGACTTCAGTTTATTCGCAATGTTCGCCTTGAGCACGTGACCACTGAGCAAATTTGGCATCACGGCGGTGGTTGTGAGTTCTTGGTTGATTTGCACTACAAGACTTACTCTCCTGGCTTGGTTTCCGCATCGGTTAAGTTTAATGGAATGACCTATCATCTACCCATTGATGTTCGGGATAACCATACGAGTGCACTGTTTCAGATTGAAGCACCTATCTATGCCGATAGCGAAAACCCTAAGCTCGAAGATTTGTACTTACTTGAGGTGACTCTCGATGGGCAAACCCAACGTTTTCACATTGGGTTGAGTAAAGACATGTGTGTATCTCACTATCCGCTTTAAGCGTGAGCACAGCCCCAGTGCTGAGTATCCTGCTGCCTGCGTAGCCAAACCTTTTCGTGAAAATAGTAGGCAACGGTATTAATTGAAGGCTCGATGGCTGCCATGATGCCACCAACAAATGCATCGCCAGTCATCATATAAACCACCCCAAATGCAACGCTGAAGTGAACAACGGCAAAGCTAGTGGTTTTGATTTTTGCAGAGCGAGATAAATTGGACAGTAACTTGCTCTTTGACCAGACGCGCTCATGAATGTAGAACGCGACCGTGTTGACTGATGGTTCAATCATAGCGATAAGGCTACCAATCAGAATATCACCAGTCAGTAGGTAGGCGACTGTAAATGCAATCGTAAAATGAATGGCTGCGAATGTGATTGTTTTCTTCATCTTGATAACCCGTGTAATGTCTTGCGATAGGGTTATTATTGAGAATTATTCTTAATAATTGAAATGGCTTGTTTCAATACAATTAATAGTCAATACCTATTAAAAAGGCGCTCATCGAGCGCCTTTTTACTAAGTATTTATTTTATGAGCCTTGTGGCTTGACGACTAAGACATTAATCGGTGAATTCTGTACCACTTTACTGGCAACCGAACCAAGTACGACTTTATCAATCTTAGAACGCTTATGGCTAGGCATCACAATCAGATCTGCCCCCAGCTTTTCAGCGAAGTCTAAAATGGTCGAGTAAGGTTTACCTTCCGCTACATGGACTTTATACACTACATCTTCATCGATATGCTTAACCGCAAAGTCTTTCAATTGACTTTCGACATCGGCTTTCATTTTTAGCGCCGCGTCTTTTGGGAAATAGGTTGCGACCATCGACATATGAATGCCAGGCAGCACATTAAGTAAGTGTACTTCAGCATTGGAGTGCTTAGCATGCCAAACGGCTAACTCGACCGCTTTATCTGAGAAACCTTTGTCATTGAGGTCGACTGGAACAAGAATTTGCTTATACATTGTAATTTCTCTATTTCGTCACCTGTTACTACTGACAACAGGCGATGTTAATGCATCCTTAGTTTAAGTGTAGCCCCACATACCATGCGGGGCTGACTAAGTTACGCGCTCATCTGTTCCTTTCGAGCTCGTCGTTTCTGGTTGAGACCAAGGCCAATTAAGATGAGTAGAGCCGGGACAAATACCCACTCTTTCATTGGTCGATCCGCTTCTACAACTACTGAGCGAATTTCCCAGTCAAAATCAACACCTGCTGACTCGGCAGGGCTACCAAACTCAACCATGTCGACCAACATACGGCCATTGGCATTGTTGAGCATTAGACCCATCGAAGAAATACGCTCTTCGGCTGTTGTTGCTTTATCTTCAAACGGCAGACGAACCGTTTTAGAGATGTAGTCACCTTCTAGGTTTTCACCGGCAACAAGCAGCTCAATCTCTTCACCAACTTTGAGTCCTTCTGTGATCTGTGCGATCTCGGTTCCCGGGTAAAGTACTTTGGCAGGGTAGATTTGATCCCACCAGAACCCTGGACGGAAGAAGGTAAAGGTCAACGCAAGCAATAGGACTGTTTCCCACCATTTGTTCTTGGTAAACCACCAACCTTGCGTTGCAGCAGAGAATATCAGCATTGCAATCACGGAAGATATGATCGTGAGCAACAAATGCCACCATGAATCGATACCCATCAACAATAGCTGAGTATTGAAGATGAACATGAATGGCAAGATCGCGGTTCGAATATCGTAGGTGAAACCTTGAATACCTGTTCGGATTGGATCTGACTTAGCTATAGCTGCAGCGGCAAAGGCAGCAAGACCTACCGGCGGCGTGTCATCAGCTAGGATACCGAAGTAGAACACGAATAGGTGGACGGCAATGAGTGGGATGATCAAACCACTTTGCGCGCCTAAGGTGACAATAACCGGAGCCATCAGAGTCGATACAACAATATAGTTCGCTGTCGTAGGTAGACCCATGCCCAAAATTAGGCTGATCACGGCTGTAAACAGAAGCATTAGAATGATGTTACCGCCGGAGATGAACTCGACGAAGTCCGTCATCACCAAGCCAATACCCGTTAGCGTCACGACACCCACAACCGTACCTGCAGCCGCTGTCGCGACACCGATACCGATCATGTTGCGTGCGCCTGAGACAAGGCTTTCTAGCAGGTCAACAAAGCCTTCTTTTGTTTGCTCGGCAATAGAGCCTTGCTTTGACATTACTGCCATTAGAGGGCGTTGAGTGATCAAGATAAAGATCATGAATACCGTTGCCCAGAAAGCAGATAGGCCAGGAGAGAAACGCTCTACTGTCAAACACCAAACGAGAACCACAATTGGCAGTAGGTAGTGTAAACCCGACTTAATCGTTGGACCTGGATCTGGCACTTCAGTCAATTCTGCATCAATTTCAATTGCGCCCTCTTTGGCGTACCTAGCAGAGATATTGACTAGGCCAACATAAGCTAACAGCAAGGCGACAGTCACAATTGGAGTAGCTGCGTCACCGAATACGTCTTTAGTCCAGCCGACACCGTAGTAAACCACGGCACTGATCACGCACAAGCCAAGAATAGTACCGGTAAATGAAAGTAAGCTAGCAAGCAGGGTTGGGTTATGACGACGAGGAAGACCAGTCATACCCGCTTTACACGCTTCCAAGTGGACAATGTAGATCAGAGCGATGTACGAGATTAGAGCTGGAAGAATCGCAGCCTTAATTACCTCTACATACGAGATACCGACATATTCCACCATTAGGAAAGCCGCCGCGCCCATGATAGGTGGCGTTAGCTGACCGTTGGTTGAAGCGGCAACTTCTACTGCACCTGCTTTCGTTCCTGGGAAACCAACTCGTTTCATTAGGGGAATAGTGAAAGTACCCGTCGTCACAACGTTAGCGATTGAAGAGCCAGACACTAACCCTGATAGACCAGAAGCGACAACGGCAGCTTTGGCAGGGCCGCCTTTCATATGACCAAGTAACGAGAAAGCGACTTTAATAAAATAAGCACCCGCACCAGCACGCTCTAGCATAGCGCCGAACAAAACAAATAAGAAAACAAATGAAGTGGATACACCTAGCGCAACACCGAAGACACCTTCGGTAGTTAGCCATAGGTGAGACATTGCTTTGTTAAGGCTCGCGCCTTTGTGAGCAATAACGTCTGGCATGTATGGGCCGCCAAAGGTGTACAGCAAGAAGACCGCTGCGACTACCATTAGCGGTGGACCGAGCGCACGACGTGTCGCTTCAAGGAGTAACACCATGCCTATCACGGCAACAACAATATCGAGCGTCGTTGGGGCGCCAGAACGACCCGCTAGCTCGGTATAGAAAATATAGATATAAGCAGCAGAAAAACTACCTGCCAAGGCAAGCAACCAATCTATAGCTGGAATGCGATCTCGTGGAGAGTTTTTCATCGCTGGATAAGCTGTAAACGCTAGGAACACCGCAAACATCAGGTGAATTGAACGCGCTTCAGTATCGTTGAGTACGCCAAAATTAAAAATGAACGGCAGAGGGGATGCGTACCAAAGTTGGAACAGTGACCAACATAGCGGCACAAACCATAAGATGCGACCAGAAAGCCCTTGCGGGGCACGTGCACCTGTATCGGATTGAGCTACCATTTCTTGCACATCTTGAGACGGAGCTGTTGTCTTCGACATGTACTTAATCCTTATTATAAATGGTCCGTATATTTATGATTATGAGAACCTTTATTTAGCATCTTTCAGTGTAGTGAAAAGATGAAATATTGCTCAGTTGTGTGATTTTCTTAGGTATAAAACGAGGGTGAGTTTCAAGAGTGTGAAACTCAAAATTTGAATGCAGCGATTTAGTCGCTGCAACTACGAACCAAGGAGGCTATCGCCTCCTTGGTAAAGAGAGTTTACTTAAGTAGACCGATCTCTTTGTAGTACTTCTCTGCACCTGGGTGTAGAGGGATAGAAAGACCAGCTTTCACCATGTCTTCTTTCTTCAAGTTTGCAAACGCTGGGTGTAGGCGCTTGAACGTATCGAAGTTTTCAAATACAGATTTAGCAACGTTGTAAGCAACTTCGTCAGAAACGTCTGTCGTTGTTACCATAGTTGCAGCAACACCAAAGCTGTTTACGTCTTTGTCTGTACCACGGTACATGCCCGCAGGTACTGTGCTGTATGCGTAGTAAGGGTTGTTAGCAACGATTTCATCGATCTTCGCACCAGTTGCTGAAACTAGTTTAGCGTCACATGAAGTTGTTGCTTCTTTGATAGATCCATTCGGATGGCCAACTACGTAAACAAACGCATCAATCTTGTTGTCACAAAGTGCTTGTGAACGCTCAGAACCTTTCAGCTCAGAAGCCAGTTTGAAGTCGTCGTTCGTCCAACCCATAGCTTCCATCACAACGCCCATTGTTGCGCGGTCACCAGAACCTGGGTTACCGATGTTTACACGTTTACCTTTTAGGTCAGAAACGTTTTCAATACCAGCGTCGCTGCGCGCGATGATGTTGAATGGTTCTGTGTGTAGAGAGAACATTGCACGTAGCTCTTTGTACGGGCCTTGCTCAGCAAACTTACTTGTACCGTTGTAACCGTGGTACTGCCAGTCAGACTGAACGATACCGAAGTCTAGTTCACCTGCACGGATAGTGTTCACGTTGTAGATCGAACCACCAGTCGACTCTACAGAACAACGAATATTGTGTTCTTTACGGCCTTTGTTAACTAGCTTACAAATTGCACCACCAGTTGGGTAGTAAACACCAGTTACAGAACCAGTACCAATAGTGATGAATTCTTGAGCGTTAACTGCGCCAGCGCCCATTACAGCAGCTGCAATCGCACCAACTTTAATAAGTTTGTTCAATGCCATGAATTTCCCTTCCTTATTCATTATTAACCCCTAGCAAGTGTAGTTGCTTTGGGCGTTTCCTATTACTGGAAACGGCATCTTTTTCAATCCGTATGTTGAAAAAGTGGCTGAATAATAGCAAAAAATTGGCACATAATTACACGGATGTTAAAGAATATAGACAATATGCCTGAATATTAACCTGATGTATCTGGAATATTTCTAGGTTAAAGTTCTTTAAAATCATTGGGTTATATTGAGTGGTTAACTAAGGTATGATTTTTTTAAGATGTGATCTCAATCACGCCGCGAATTTGGCGGCGTGATTTGTATTCTGCCGTTTTATATGAAACTAACCTGTGTACTCAAATAGGTCACAAACTGAGGCAAATAGCTGCTCGGTGGTGATCGACAGAGTTGGGGTGATGAAGATGGTATCGTCACCGGCAACTACACCTAGAATACCTTCGGCTTTACCCAATGAGTCAAGTAGGCGTGCAATTAACTGCGCGGCACCCGGGCCGGTATGAATCACGACTAATGCGTTGTTGTGGTCGATGTCTAAAACAAGTTCACGAAGTGAGCTCGAAACAGTTGGTACGCCTAGCTCAGCAGGAAGACAGTAAACCATCTCCATTTTTGCGTTGCGAGTACGTACTGCACCGAACTTGGTCAGCATACGTGATACTTTCGATTGGTTGATGTTCTCAAACCCTTCGTTTTTAAGAGCTTCCACAATGTCGCCTTGGGAGCCAAAACGTTCTTCTTTTAGCAGGGCTTTGAAAGCACGAACGAGGTTATCTTGTTTTTCAGAATGGCGCATGGTTCTCTTTCTATGTTGGTTTTTATAAAAAGCAAGTGAATATTCTCGCATAGCTATGCAAATAGTGCCAATGTGAAGCCTGATTTCTGTCTAGTCTATCACTGTAAATCTGGCAGAAATTATTGACAGAAATCTTGCTTAAACCTTTGTCATTACAGGTGAAGGAGAACATAATGGCGCCCTTGTGTGTGGCACGTTTTTGTCGGATTGCGCAAGGTCGCAAAGCTGACGTTAATTGATTGTAATCAGGTTGTGATTACTATAGTTTGACCTAGTTGATTACAAATCGCTCTACAAAACATATATAAGAGAATCGTCTCAAGGAGAACTACGATGAAAGTAGCCGTTATTGGTGCCGCTGGTGGCATCGGTCAAGCCCTAGCCCTTTTACTAAAAAACCGTCTTCCAGCTGGTTCAGATCTAGCACTGTATGACATCGCACCTGTTACTCCAGGTGTCGCTGCTGATCTAAGCCATATCCCAACGCCAGTATCAATCAAAGGTTACGCAGGTGAGGATCCAACACCGGCACTAGAAGGTGCTGACGTTGTGCTTATCTCTGCGGGTGTTGCTCGTAAGCCAGGTATGGATCGTGCTGATCTGTTCAATGTGAATGCGGGTATCGTTAAATCTCTTGCGCAAAGAATTGCCGATGTATGTCCTAAAGCGCTAGTAGGAATCATCACTAACCCTGTAAACACGACTGTGCCAATTGCTGCTGAAGTTCTTAAGCAAGCGGGTGTTTATGATAAGCGTCGTCTATTCGGTGTAACCACTCTAGACGTTATCCGTTCTGAAACTTTCGTTGCAGACCTAAAAGACAAAGATCCAGGTGACGTTCGCGTTCCTGTTATCGGTGGCCACTCGGGCGTAACTATCCTACCTCTACTTTCTCAAGTTGAAGGTGTTGAGTTCACTGATGAAGAAGTTGCAGCACTGACTAAGCGTATTCAAAACGCGGGCACTGAAGTTGTTGAAGCGAAAGCTGGCGGTGGTAGTGCAACACTATCTATGGGCCAAGCAGCTTGTCGTTTCGGTCTTGCTCTTGTTAAAGCACTTCAAGGTGAAGACGTGATTGAGTACGCTTACGTTGAAGGCGACGGTGAGCACGCACCATTCTTCGCTCAGCCAGTGAAGCTAGGTAAAGAAGGTGTTGAAGAAGTACTAAGCTACGGTGAGCTAAGTGACTTTGAAAAGTCTGCACTAGATGGCATGCTAGAAACACTGAATGGTGATATCCAAACAGGTGTTGATTTCGTTAAGTAATCAAACCTAAGCTTAATTTGAGAGCCGACTTTTCTAAGTCGGCTTTTTTGATCCTTTTTGCCCATCGAGATGTACACTTAATGAGAGGCAATAGATTCTAGCCAAGGAGTGCGCAATGGAGATAAGTCAAATCGAGAAAGGTATGCTGGTTGAGTGTCAGCAAGGGATTGGAACTGTTCTTGAAGTCGATCAGGAACATGGAGCCGTGGTGATTGAAGAGCGTAATTCTCACCAAAAATTCGAGGTAGATATCAAGGATTTGATGGAAGACCCTCAACTTCATCAAGGGTGCGACAAGTACTACTAGTGCCGAAAGCACCAACAAAAAAGCGAGCTAATCAGCTCGCTTTTTCAATCTTTAGCGAAAGATTATTTGCGTACTGCAATCGCTTCGATTTCGATACCCACATCTTTAGGTAGACGAGCGACTTCAACACATGAACGTGCTGGGTAGTTTGCTACATTGTGCTCATCAAAGAACTTGCCGTAAACTTCGTTTACGGTACCGAAGTCGTTTAGGTCTTTAACGAAAACCGTCATTTTTACGATATCTGTAACAGACAGGCCAGACGCTTCTACGACTGCTTTCACGTTGTCTAGAGATTGACGTGCTTGCTCTGCGATATCTGCAGATACTTCACCAGTAGCTGGGTTTACTGGGATTTGGCCAGAAGTCAGTACCATGTTGCCTAGGTCAACACCTTGTACGTATGGGCCGATTGCTGCTGGAGCTGATTCTGTGTGAAGTACTTTAGTCATTATTATGTTCCATCTATTAAGGGGTGAACAGAATTTAGGGGATTCAGTGTGCCGCGAAATAGCGGTTGGGTAAAGTAAAAATCCTCGCCCAAATCGAGCGAGGAGAATTAATTTATGCTTATTGAGTAACCCGAGTCGGTTTAACGCTCAGTGACGATTTCACGTGAGAAGACTTTCTCGCAGTATTTACATTTCAAACGAATATCTTCTTTCTTCTCAAACACTTTAAAGCTGCTTTCTACCGGCTCACCGTGAGTAATACAGTTAGTGTTTGGGCATTCAAACACGTTGTTGACTTGCTCTGGTAACTCAAGAGGCAGTTTCTTTACCACTTGGTAGTCTTCGATCTGATTGACTGTTGCATGCGGGGCATACAAGGCTAGTTTGCTTGCTTGCTCTTCGCTAATAAACACGTTTTCAATCTTAAGTAGATCTTTGTGCCCCAGTGCTGATGAAGGCAGGTTCAAACCAACAGTGACACGCTGCTGCGACTTATGCATTGAAAACAGCTTAAGCACCTTGATACCAATCTGTGCCGGGATGTGGTCGATAACAGTACCGTTTTTAATTGCTTCAACCTGCAATTGAGTTTCTTTAGCCATGGTGATTACCTCATTACAGTGTTTCGTTTAAGACAAGGGCGAGTAGAGCTTGACGGGCGTAAACCCCATTCTCTGCTTGTTCAAAGTAGTAAGCGTGTGGTGTTTTATCGACATCAACCGTAATTTCATCAACACGTGGTAGCGGGTGAAGGACTTTCAAGTTCTCACGCGCATCTTTCAGTAGAGCTGCATTTAGAATGTACGCAGACTTAATATGTGCATACTCAGATTCGTCAAAGCGCTCTTTCTGGACGCGAGTCATATACAGCATATCTAGTTGTGGAATCACACTCTCCATGTCCGTGTGCAGGCTGTATTCGATACCTGACTCGTCTAGCTCTTCGCAGATGTAATCTGGCATTGCGAGTGCTTCTGGCGCGATAAAGAAAAAGCGAACATTATTAAATTTTGCCAGTGCTTGAGTCAGAGAGTGAACGGTGCGGCCATATTTCAGGTCACCAACGAAAGCAACATTGAGGTTATCAAGACGACCTTGCGTTTCAGCGATAGAGAACAAATCGAGTAGCGTTTGGGTTGGGTGCTGGTTAGCGCCATCGCCACCATTGATTACTGGAACACCATTAGAGAACTCAGAAGCCAATCGCGCAGCACCTTCTTGAGGGTGGCGCATTACAAATGCATCAACATAAGAAGAGATTACTTGTACTGAGTCTGCAAGCGTTTCTCCTTTCTTAGCCAGAGAAGTGTTGCCGCCGTTATCAAAGCCAATCACATCACCACCGATCCGCTGAATAGCGGTTTCGAAAGATAAACGGGTGCGGGTAGATGGCTCAAAAAAGCAGCTTGCAACGACTTTGTTTTTAATCAGCTCTGGCTGCGGATTTGCTTTTAATTCTCCCGCCGTTTTGACAATCAATTCCAGCTCTTCACGAGAAAGCTCAGGAATTGAGATAATATGCTTGTTATAAAGCGTGTTTGTCATAATCATCTTCCCAGTCATGAATTTTAGGCACAAAAAAGCCCCCCATTACGGGAGGCTTTAGAAATCGGTGGAAATAGAAAACAACAGTCCAGATAAGCACGTTGGCTTACCCAATGTAAGACGCTTTGTAGAGCACGAATTACGTGGCATTGTTTTTACTACCTCCAGACAAATTGCCGAGCATTATACGCTGAAGATTTGTTAACGCAAGCGATTACATCGAGGGTTTTAGTGTCGTTTAGTCCCGCCTCTTAAGCACCAAGTGTGGCAACCATCACGGCTTTAATCGTATGCATGCGATTCTCTGCCTCGTCGAAAACAATAGAGTGTTCTGACTCAAATACCTCTTCGCTAACTTCTAAGCCATTCATGCCATATTTATCCGCGACTTGTTTACCTATTACGGTCTCGTCATTGTGGAAGGCTGGTAAGCAATGCATGAACTTAACCTGTGGGTTACCTGTCTTTGCAATCACATCCATGTTGACCTGATAAGGTGTCATTTTGGCGACACGTTCATCCCAGGCTTCCGGCGCTTCGCCCATTGAGACCCAAACATCGGTATAGAGGTAATCACAACCTTTGACGCCTTCTTCGACATTTTCAGTAAGGGTGATTTTGGCGCCAGTGTGCTGTGCAATCTGTTGGCAGGTGGTAACCAATTCTTGTTCTGGCCAAAAATCTTTTGGTGCGACGAGGCGAATGTCCATTCCCATCTTAGCGGCACCGACTAACAAGGAATTACCCATGTTATTGCGCGCATCACCTAAGTAGGCGAATTTAATCTCATGCAGTTGCTTGCCACGACCGTGTTCCAGCATAGTGAGGAAATCCGCTAGGATTTGGGTTGGGTGGAATTCGTCGGTGAGGCCATTCCATACGGGTACGCCTGCATGAGCGCCAAGTTCTTCAACGATTGGCTGGCCGAAGCCGCGATACTCTATTCCATCGTACATACGACCTAAAACACGCGCAGTATCTTTCATTGACTCTTTATGTCCAATTTGAGAACCCGATGGGCCGATATAAGAGACCTGTGCTCCTTGATCAAATGCCGCGACCTCAAAAGCACAGCGCGTACGTGTAGAGGCTTTCTCGAAGATCAAAGCGATGTTTTTGCCGACCAGTTTTTTTTGCTCAGTCCCAGCGTATTTGGCCTTTTTTAAGTCAGCCGATAGATCGAGTAAAAACTGGATCTCTTTAGGGGAGAAATCGAGTAGCTTAAGGAAGTTTCGGTTACGTAGATTAAAGGCCATGCTCCAGTCCTTGAATGTTCATTCATTATTATGGCTTTAGTTAATCATATTTAACTACCGTTTGTGAATAATTATTTTGATAAAGCGCCGAGATATGAATTATATCTCGGCAAATGTGACTATAAATTCTCTTCGGCAAACTCTGCTAAGCGACTGCGAACCACACCGTTAAGGTGAATGTTGGCACTGCCTTCAAAGTTTTTGAAGCGTTCGACCATGTAAGTCAGACCCGATGTCACAGGGGTTAGGTAATGTGAATCTATCTGAGCCAAGTTACCTGAACAGACGATCTTGGTGCCTTCACCACAGCGAGTGATGATGGTTTTGATCTGTGATGCAGTGAGGTTTTGACATTCATCGAGCAGAACAAAGGCATTTTGGATCGACCGTCCGCGCATAAAGTTGATCGACTTAAACTGAATGTTGGCTTTATCGCAGATATATTTAAGCGAGCCCTCAGTACAATGATCATTCTTATGTAGCGCCTCTAAGGTATCGGTCACCGCCGCCAGCCAAGGCATCATTTTTTCCTCTTCACTACCGGGTAAGAAACCTATCGCTTCACCAATATCTGGCGTGTTGCGGGTAACAATGATCTTATCAAAGACGCCTTTCTCTATGGTTTGCTCTAGGGCAGAAGCCATAGCCAGTAGGGTCTTACCACTACCTGCAGCACCAGTTAAGATCACTAGATCAATGTCGGGATCGAGCAGAGCATCCAGAGCCATACCTTGGTAGATATTTTTTGGTGTAATATCCCAAGCACGACGATGCATCATACGTTCACGGCTAAGATCCTTGATGGTGATTTTATCCGCTTCGATCTCTTCAACTCGTCCGGCAAAGTCACTCTCTTCATCAATGACATATTGATTGATATAAGTGGGCTCGAACGGGTCTCTATCTAAGGTGTGATAGGTTCGGCCTGCGAGATTCTTGCTTTCTACATTCTGAATGTTGCTCCAGAACTCACCTTCGATCTGTTGAAAGCCCTTAGTGAGATACTGAACATCATCAATCAGTTGGTCGGTACGATAATCTTCAACAAAACGAACCCCTGCTCCTTTGGCGCGCAGGCGCATATTGATGTCTTTGGTGACCAAAATGACTTCACGGGGAGCGCGTTTATTTTGTAGGTATAGCACTCCGTTTAGAATGCGATTGTCACCGGCTTTATCGGCAAAGGCTTTAACGGTTTCTTGCAGTTCAAAGTCAGCCAAAATCGCGATATGACCTGTGGCCTCTTTGTCTTTGTTGATAGGAATGCCTTCTGAAATTTCGTCTGGCGTGGCGTCTTTAAACATGGCTTCGAGTGCACGTATTGCCACTCGTGCGTCACGAGCAACGTCGCGTTTACTGTCTTTAATCCTGTCGAGTTCTTCGAGGACAGTCATCGGGATGACTACATCGTGTTCTTGAAATGAGTAGATGGCTAGTGGTTCGTGTAGCAGAATATTGGTGTCGAGGACAAAAAGCTTCCGGTCTGTGTCACCCATAAGCGTCTCCTTGCCGCGCTGCGGCTTGCTTACCCCTCATGCTTGTGCATGAAGTGGTCTACCTGCGGTTGCTTGCAGTAATGTAGCCTGGCAATCAGAGTACGCTGATGGTTTGACTACAAAAACTGCAAACCCGTGTTGATCGTCATCCTATCAAATGCATCTCTCGTGCCAGCCAGAAACTTGACGCTAAATGATGCACTTTCATCAATAAGTATAAGCACGTTTTTCAACACTCTTGTTTAGAAGTGCCACTGATTTCTTACACTTTGATGTCATCCTCATGTTGGACAAAAAATTGTTGGTTTTTGAGGCCTTTGTACGTGACCAATGTCACAGCTTCGAGTAAGATTAGCGACCTTTTTCCGCGCAACGGCTGACACCTTTGTTTCCTCGTCAGTTGCCTTTCAAGTTGCGTAAGAGTTACTAAAATAAATAGACCCATTTTTGAATTAATAGATGAGGTAGTCGATTCATGACATTTGCTTTGGGCCAGCGCTGGATCAGCGATACGGAAAGCGACCTAGGTTTAGGAACCGTTGTAGCATTGGATGCTCGTACTGTGACACTAATGTTTGCAGCTTCTGAAGAGAACCGAGTTTACGCTCGAAATGAGGCGCCCGTAACCAGAGTAACCTTTAATGTTGGCGATGTAATTGATAGCCAGGAAGGATGGTCTCTTAAAGTTGAGCAAGTGGTCGAAGACCAAGGGCTATTTAGCTATGTTGGTGTACGCGAAGACAGCGGTGAAGAAGGTGTAATTCTGCGTGAAATTATGCTGAGTAACCAGATTCGTTTTAACAAGCCACAAGATAAACTGTATGCAGGTCAGATCGACCGCATGGATAACTTTGTGCTTCGTTATCGTGCATTGATGAACCAATATGAACAGCACAGAAGCCCAATGCGTGGCTTGTGTGGTATGCGTGCAGGCTTAATTCCTCATCAGCTTTATATTGCTCATGAAGTCGGTCGCCGCCATGCACCTCGCGTTCTATTAGCCGACGAAGTAGGTCTAGGTAAAACTATTGAAGCGGGGATGATCATTCATCAGCAAGTGCTGGCAGGCCGTGCTGAGCGTATCCTAATTGTGGTACCAGAAACACTACAGCACCAGTGGTTGGTAGAGATGATGCGCCGTTTTAATCTGCATTTCTCTATCTTTGATGAAGAACGCTGTATCGAAGCTTTTGCCGACTCTGACAACCCTTTTGATACTCAGCAATATGTGCTGTGTTCCCTTGATTTCTTACGTAAGAGTCGTAAGCGTTTCGAGCAAGCTTTAGAAGGTGAGTGGGATCTCCTGGTTGTGGATGAAGCTCATCACCTTGAATGGAGCCCGGAACAGCCTAGTCGTGAATATCAAGTGGTTGAAGGACTCGCTGAGCGTACTCCAGGAGTTTTACTGCTCACCGCAACACCAGAGCAGCTAGGCCGTGAAAGTCACTTTGCCCGTTTGCGTCTATTAGACTCAGATCGTTTCTTTGATTACCAAGAGTTTGTTAAAGAAGAAGAGCAATATGCACCAGTTGCCGATTCAGTGAGCGCCTTGTTCTCAGGCCAATCACTAGAGAATGAAGCAAAGAACCAAATTACAGAATTGCTTTCAGAACAGGATGTCGAGCCACTGTTCCGCATCATTGAAAGCGACTCAGATGAAGAAGCCAAAGCGGCCGCGCGTCAGGAATTGATCGACAATCTGATGGATCGTCACGGCACAGGTCGTGTTCTGTTTAGGAATACACGTGCGGCAATTAAAGGCTTCCCGCTGCGCAATGTTCACCTGCTACCAATGCCAATCCCACAGCAATACACCACCTCTATGCGTGTATCTGGCATGATTGGTGGCAAAATTAGCCCTGAAGCTCGCGCCTTAAAAAATCTTTACCCAGAGGAGATCTTCCAAGAGTTTGAAGGTGACGATGCAAGCTGGTGGCAGTTTGATAGTCGTGTTAACTGGCTGCTAGAGAAGATTAAAGAGAAGCGTAGCGAGAAAATCTTAGTGATCGCTTCTCGCGCAAGTACCGCATTGCAACTTGAACAAGCGTTACGTGAACGTGAGGGCATTCGAGCGACAGTTTTCCACGAAGGGATGTCGATTCTTGAGCGTGATAAAGCTGCTGCTTACTTCGCACAAGAAGAAGGTGGTGCACAGGTTCTTATCTGTAGTGAAATCGGTTCAGAAGGTCGTAACTTCCAGTTTGCTAACCAACTGGTGATGTTCGATTTACCCTTTAACCCTGACTTGCTTGAGCAACGTATTGGTCGCCTAGACCGTATTGGTCAGAACCGAGATATTGATATCCATGTGCCTTACTTAGAAGGGACGTCGCAGGCTATTTTGGCACGTTGGTTCGAAGAGGGGCTCAATGCATTTGCGGAAACATGCCCAACGGGACGTACCGTTTACGACAAGTACTCTGAGCGTTTAATTGAGATGCTGGCATCCGGTGATACCAGTGATCTTAATGACGTTATTGCAGAATCTGCGGCGCTGAATAAAGAGCTTAAAGCGCAACTTGAGCAAGGTCGTGACCGCTTACTTGAGATGCACTCAAATGGCGGCGAAAAAGCACAAGCGATTGTCGATAAGATTGCAGCGACCGATGGTGATACTAACCTAGTTACTTTTGCTTTGAGCCTGTTTGATACGATTGGCTTAGACCAAGATGACAAAGGTGAGAATGCGCTCGTTGTGACGCCATCTGAGCATATGTTAGTGCCAAGTTATCCTGGCTTACCGTACGAAGGTGCCACCATTACCTTTGACCGCGAAACAGCACTATCGCGTGAAGATATGAACTTCATCAGCTGGGAGCACCCGATGATTCAGGGTGGCATCGACTTATTGATGAGTGAAGGTGTGGGGACGACAGCGGTTTCTCTACTTAAGAACAAAGCATTGCCTGTTGGCACTATGCTGTTAGAGCTTGTCTACAAAGTTGATGCTCAGGCACCTAAGCGCAGTGGTATTAGCCGTTTCTTACCGACTACACCTATCCGCATTATGCTTGATGGTAAAGGTAACGACTTATCCTCACAGGTTGAGTTCGAGAGCTTCAACCGTCAGCTAAGCCCAGTGGGTCGTCATATCGCAACTAAGCTAGTCGCTTCGGTTCAGGCGCAAGTTCACCAGTTGGTTGAAGCTGGCGAAAAGCTGATTGTTGAAAAAGTTGCTGCGATCCGTAATCAGGCTCAGCAAGAGATGCAAGCAAGTTTGAACAGTGAGCTTGAACGTCTACAAGCTTTGAAAGCGGTTAACCCAAACATTCGTGATGAAGAGATTGAAGCGATTGATGGGCAAATCAAAGAGCTTACGGGCTACATCGGCCAAGCTCAGTATCAGTTGGATTCGTTACGTATGATAGTCGTCAGTCATAATTAGTGATTAGGCAGTAAGTGTGTATTAAACCCAGCATTCTGCTGGGTTTTTATTGGATAGATATTATGGCAATGACTGAATACAACCCGCCGCAAGACCCTTGGGTTGATGTGGTGTTTGAAGATGAGCATATCTTGGTGGCTAATAAACCATCGGGCCTCTTGTCTGTGCCGGGTCGTTTAGCAGAGCATTACGATAGTTTATGGTCGCGCTTAGTTGAACTCTACCCTGAGATCCAAGTGGTACATCGCCTTGATATGGACACATCGGGCTTGATGCTGTTGGCTAAACATAAAGAGGCAGAACGCTCGCTTAAGAAGCAGTTTCAATATCGATTGACGCATAAAGTGTACTACGCGCGTGTCTGGGGTCATATTGATAAGCCAGAGGGAGAGGTTGACCTGCCTTTGATCTGCGACTGGGAAAACCGCCCAAGGCAGAAAGTTTGCTTTGAGCACGGCAAACCATCAAAAACTTTGTATCAGGTGGTCAAACACGAAGAGAAAACCACGATTGTTAGATTGCTACCGATTACTGGCCGATCTCATCAACTTAGGGTACATATGCAGGCATTGGGCTACCCGATCGTCGGTGATGAGTTTTATTCGCAAGGAGAGGCTTTTGAGTTTTCTTCGCGCTTAGAACTTCATGCAGCTGAACTTAGTTTTTATCATCCTGAAACTGAGTTATTGCAAACTCGCTTTGTACCGTGTGATTTCTATCTTGAAGCGGAAGCGATGATCTTCAATTATTTTTCACTTGTGCGAAAATTACCAGACTATAAATTGCTGCCACGCCCATAATAATTCAAGGATAGATTCGGCAGCGCAAGGAGATCTTATGTCGCTGCCAACTGTTGTTTTTTTAGATCGTGCTACGATCCCAACTCAAATAGAGTTGCCTCATCTACCTTTCGATCATCAGTGGATCGAATATGACTTCACCGCACCAGAATTAGTTGTCGAAAGAGCCAAAGATGCCCAAATCGTCATTACTAATAAAGTCGTCTTGGATCGAGATGTCTTAGCTCAGTTACCTAATCTAAAGCTTGTTGCAATCTCAGCTACAGGTTTCAACAATGTTGATACACTGAGTTGTAAAGAGCGCGGCATCGCGGTGACTAATGTTCAAGGTTACGCGACACAGTCCGTTCCAGAGCATGTCATCGCAATGATGTTCGCATTGAAGCGCAACTTAAAAGGCTATCACAACGATATCGCTGCCGGAGAGTGGCAGCGCAATAAACAGTTTTGCTTTTTTACTCACCCAATCAGTGATACGGCGGGCTCGACGATGGGTGTGATTGGTGGCGGTGCGCTAGGCCAAGCAACCGCAGCCTTAGCTAAGGCATTGGGCATGCATGTATTGTTTGCTGAGCATAAAGGTGCGAAGGCGTGTCGTGAAGGCTATTTGCCTTTTGAGCAGGTTCTAGCTGTGTCTGATGTCCTGACTTTGCATTGTCCGTTGAACGAGCAGACAAAACACCTTATTGGGCGTCAAGAGCTGGCATCGATGAAGTCTTCAAGCATTGTCATCAATACTGGACGTGGTGGCTTGGTGGATGAAGAAGCTCTAATTGATGCACTTAAGCATGGCGGAATCAGAGGCGCGGGTTTTGACGTGTTTACAGATGAGCCCGCGGATGAGTCCAACTCTTTGATTGCTAACATGCATCTACCAAACTTGCTGCTAACACCACATGTCGCTTGGGGTAGTGACTCATCGATTCAAAAGCTTGCCGATATTCTGATTGACAATATTGTTGCGTTTATTGAGGGCAGAGAACAAAACCGTATAGTCTAGTTCTCTAGTTCTCTAGTTCTCTAGTTCTCTAGTTCTTCCTTACGAGCCTTTAGCTCTGCCAAGCCTTGGTTGAATACTTTCATCAATGCTTGGGCCTCGGGGTGGGCTTTGGAAAACATTAAATAGCTGTCATTGGTCAGGAAAGGTTTTGGGTTATAGGTGATCAACGCTTGAGTTTCCAGTGGTAGCTGGCTTAAAGAGTACAATCCGATATGTTTTTCCTCAGGGACTAAATCAACCCGACGGTATTTAAGTAGCTGGAAGGCTTTAGCCGGGCTCTCGACTCGATTCATGGCTATGGATTCATTGTCTAGCAACAGATCGAGCTCTGGGCCATAACTGTAACCGAGTCCACCACCAAGCAGTTTTCCTTCTAAGTCAGCTAAAGTTTGCCACTCAAAAGGTTTCTCAATCAGGTGAAAAAAGACGAATTGCTCTTGGGCTACCGGATCGCTGTACATGAAATATTCTGTGCGTTCTTCAGCATACATCCAAACGGCCGTTGCTACGTACTCGCCTTCACTTGCCTTCTTATAAGCCCTTTTCCAAGGGTAGAAGTCAAATTCGACTCGGTAACCTTGATTAGCAAAAACTTGCTGGATCGTGTCACCTACCTGACCATAGTTCTCAAGCTTTTCACCGATAAAAGGCGCCCAATTGCCTGCGGCTATTTTTATGATTTTAGAGGTATCACTGGCAAGAGACAAAGGAGAGAGCAACAGAAGCAGGGTGCTTGATAATAGCAAGTAATACGACATATAGGATCCTGCCTGATTTATCCTCTCTTAAAGTTAGAAGATAATCTACCAGTGACCAAGCCTAGGTTCAAAAACATCTCGATTCTTAAGTACGCAAAAAGGCTAAGTTGTGACAACAGGGTTTAATTACTTAAAGTACGCTATATGTAAAATTATTGTATTTACAGCCACTGTTATTTGTGATGAATATCAACTGGTTGCGTATTGGTAAGGCTGAGGTATAGACGTTGAAAATGAAATATAAGAGATTATTTGGCTTATGTTTTACTCAACAACGTCAGGAAAATGAAAATGGAACAAAAACATATAACTAATCCTATTGAATTTAGGGGAAAAGGGGGGGAGTTCTTTGGTATATGGATAGTCAATGTTCTACTAACCATCATCACCTTTGGCATCTATTCTGCTTGGGCTAAGGTCAGAACAAAGCGCTACTTCTACGGTAACACTTACGTCGATAGTGACAATTTTGAATATCACGCTCAGCCAATGCAAATTCTTAAGGGACGTTTAGTCGCAGTTGCTGTACTGGCAATCTGGGCTGTGGCCAATGCGTTTTTCCCAGTTGTGAGTGCGGTTCTACTACTGGTTTTCTATGTTGCTTTACCTTGGTTGCTTTGGAGCAATGCTCGATTTGATGCGGCAATGACGAGTTATCGCAATGTTCACTTCTCTTTCGACTCGTCATTGAAAGATGCGTACTTTGCTCTTATGGGGCGTGGATTAGCTGCGTTGCTTGCGGCTGCTGTATATATAGCAGTCATAGTAGCGGTTTCTAGCGCTTCTGCAGTAGCAGCTACGGTATTAGGTATTGCGTCTTTTATTCTTATGGCTGCTTTGTATGCTTGGGTTGCCGTTGGTGCACACAAGTACTTCTCTAACGGATATCGTTACGGAGATTGGAAGTTCAGTGCTGAGCTGGAAACCGGATTCTTTATCAAAACTTACCTAAAAGCGATGGGCTTAGGAGTTGCAGCGTCTATTGTACTATTTATTGTGATGTCATTTACGGTATTCAGTGGTTTTGACTTTACCGCGATTCAGAATGGAGATTACAGCTCGCTGATGGGAGCATCTCAATTTACGGTCTTTATTATCGCCTACCTATCGCTCATCATTCTGACCATTGGACTGACGGCGTATACCACAACACGCGTGCGTAACTATATCTTTGAGCAACTTCAAGCTAAGTTGGAGCAAGAGTCTGATAGCCGTTACACTTTTAATTCGACTCTCACCGCACGAGGATACACTTGGTTGGTTGTTTCTAACTTTTTACTTCAGGTAGTCACGTTAAGTATTGCTAGACCTTGGGTAATGGTGAGAACAACACGTTATGTTGCTGACAATACAGCGGTATTTGGTGATATGAGCTTGCTAAATGCGACAGATCAAGATTCTAAAGTCAAATCCGCGATATCGGATGAAGTTGCTCAAGCTTTCGACCTAGGTATTGGAATTAACTAATGTTGTTTGATGGGGTGGCGTTTCCGCCACGCAGTTCGGAGCGTCATCCTGCCAAATTGGATGTGTCACAAGCTAACGCCTTAAGTTTACGTGTTGATGGGAAAATTATCAGCTGTGACCAACGGTACGCTGACATTAGTGTTCCTGTCGGTAACTTACCTGTGCGATTCAAATTCCCTGATGGCTGGGTGTTCGTGGTTGAGAGAACTACAGAGGTCAGTCAGTGGTTGGTGCGTAATCGTAGAAGCAGCTTGGTTGATAAACTGGAAGCCAATTGGCTGGCTTGGTTACTATCCTCGGCTTTGTGTCTTTGTGTTGTTTTGGGGAGTTATTTTTATCTGCTGCCATGGACCAGTAATAAGGTTGCAAACGCAATCCCAGAGTATGTTGCTATTACACTAGGCGATAAGATTTTAGAAAGCTTTGATAATAGCTGGCAAGAAAGCAAATTGAGCCAGCAAAAAAAACAAGAGATCCGTCAACGTGTCGCACAGCATGTCTCGAAGTTGGATGCTATGCCGTATCCCATTGAGGTAGTATTTCGTTCTTCAGAACTTGGTGCGAATGCGTTTGCTTTGCCGGGTGGCAAGATCGTGTTACTTGATGACTTGGTGGCACTTGCTGAGAACGAACAGCAGCTTGATAGCATCATTCTTCATGAGCTAGGTCATGTTTATCATCGTCATATGATTAAGAAGTTGGTACATTCGAGTTTGCTTTCGGTTGGCGTCGCATTTTTAACAGGTGAAAGTTCGGGCGTAGTAGATAACTTAGCTGGGCTAGGTGTGTTTTTTCTTTCAAATGGCCACTCTCGTGAGGCTGAGTTGGAAGCGGATGCATACGCTAGGCAAGCGATGGTTACTTTATATGGTAGCAGTGAGCCTATGGCAGAAATGTTCGAGCTATTTCAACAAGATGCTCTCGAAGTGCCAGAGTGGATGAGTACTCACCCTGACTTCAAGCAGCGAATTGAAGCTGCTCGTGAATGACGGCAACAAAAAAGGCAGCGAATTTGCTGCCTTTTGTTTAACTAACCACTGGCTTACAGCGCAGCGATAGTCGCTTTCTGCTCTTCAAGCTTAGCTAGTGTCTCTTGGTAACCCACTAATTTTTCACGCTCTTTGGCGATAACCGCTTCAGGTGCTTTAGCCACGAAACCTTCGTTACCTAGTTTACCTTCGATACGCTTGATTTCGCCGTGCGTTTTTTGCACTTCTTTATCAAGACGAGCAAGTTCCGCGTCTTTGTCGATAAGACCTGCCATAGGGATCATCAGTTCAGATTGAACTACTAGCTTAGTTGCACATGCTGGCGTCTCAGCGTCGTCTGCAAGAACCGTTAGGCTATCTAGCTTAGCAAGAGAGTTCAGAACAACCTTGTTTGCTTCGATACGTGCAGCGTCTTTCTCGTTAGCAACCTTGATCATTACTTCTAGACCTTTGCTAGGTGCAATGTCGTATTCTGCGCGTAGGTTTCGGATAGCCGTAATGAAAGTCTTAACCCACTCGATGTCTTCTACGATCTCAGCGTTGAAGTTCTCTTCATTAAACTGAGGAAGCGCTTGAGTCATGATAGTGTCGCCTTCAACACCGTCTACTAGCGGCTTAACGCTCTGCCAGATAGATTCAGTGATGTAAGGTAGCACTGGGTGAGCAAGACGTAGCGTCTTCTCTAGCACAGTGATCAGCATGTAGCGAGTCGCTTGTTGCTGAGCTTCTGTACCTTTCCAAAGAACTGGCTTAGTTAGCTCTAGGTACCAGTCACAGAATTGGTTCCAGATGAATTCGTAAAGCGTGTTCGCTGCCATGTCTAGACGGTAATTGTCTAGGTGAGCGTTAAACTCTTTCGCTGCTAGTTCAAACTGAGACTCGATCCATTTGTCCGCTAGAGAGAATTCCATGTTTGCACGCTCTTCAGCTGATAGTGACATGCCACAATCGTGCTCTTCTGTATTCATTAGTACGTAACGGCTTGCGTTCCATAGCTTGTTACAGAAGTTACGGTAACCTTCAAGACGCTTCATATCCCAGTTAATGTCACGGCCAGTAGAAGCCATAGCAGCAAGAGTAAAACGCAGTGCGTCAGTACCGTATGGTTCGATACCGTTCTCGAAAGTCTTACGAGTGTTCTTCTCGATCTTCTTCGCTAGCTGAGGCTGCATCATGTTGCCACAACGCTTCTCTACTAGAGACTCAAGGTCGATACCATCGATCATGTCGATAGGGTCAAGAACGTTACCTTTCGATTTAGACATCTTGTCGCCGTTTTCGTCACGGATTAGACCCGTTACGTAAACAGTCTTAAATGGTACTTGAGACTTACCGTTTTCATCTTTGTTGAAGTGCATGGTCATCATGATCATACGTGCAACCCAGAAGAAGATGATGTCGAAGCCTGTTACTAGAACGTCTGAAGGGTGGAATGTCTTCAGGTCTTCAGTTTGCTCAGGCCAGCCTTGAGTACCGAACGTCCATAGCGCAGAAGAGAACCATGTATCAAGTACGTCGTCGTCTTGGCGCAGTACAACAACAGGTGCAAGGTTGTTGTTTGCACGTACTTCTTCTTCAGTACGGCCTACGTATACATTGCCATCGTTGTCATACCATGCAGGGATACGGTGACCCCACCAAAGCTGACGAGAGATACACCAGTCTTGAATGTCACGCATCCAAGAGAAGTACATGTTTTCGTACTGTTTAGGAACGAACTGGATTTCACCATCTTCAACTGCTTTAACTGCAGGCTCAGCAAGAGGCGCAGCACGTACGTACCATTGGTCAGTTAGCATTGGTTCGATAACCACGCCACCACGGTCGCCGTAAGGAACCGTTAGGTCGTGATCTTTGATTTCGTCTAGTAGACCAAGCTCTTCAAATTCTGCAACGATCGCTTTACGTGCAGCAAAGCGCTCCATGCCGTGGTACTTAGCAGGAAGTTCTGTAGAGTAAACATCGCTAGCTTCGCCGTTAGTGGTGAAGACTTCAGCCGCATCACGGATGTCTGCGTTGAAAGTTAGGATGTTGATCATTGGTAGCTGGTGGCGCTTACCAACTTCGTAGTCATTGAAGTCGTGCGCAGGAGTGATCTTCACACAACCAGTGCCTTTTTCCATATCTGCGTGCTCATCGCCTACGATAGGGATCAGACGGTTAACGACAGGAAGTAGGATCTCTTTACCGATAAGATCTTTGTAACGTGGGTCTTCTGGGTTAACAGCGACACCAGTATCACCAAGCATGGTTTCAGGACGTGTTGTCGCAACAACAATGTAGTCTTTACCTTCAGCTGTTTTCACGCCATTTGCTAGCGGGTAGCGGAAGTGCCACATGTGGCCTTTTTTGTCTTTGTTTTCAACTTCAAGATCAGAAATTGCAGTGTGCAGTTTAGGATCCCAGTTTACTAGACGCTTACCACGGTAGATTAGGTCTTCTTCGTATAGGCGAACAAACACTTCTTGAACAGCGTTAGATAGGCCATCATCCATAGTGAAACGCTCGCGCTCCCAGTCTACCGATGCACCTAGGCGACGAAGCTGCTTAGTGATTGTGCCACCAGATTCGTTCTTCCATTCCCAGATTTTGTCGATGAAAGCATCACGACCGTAATCGTGTTTAGTTTTGCCTTCTTCAGCCGCGATCTTACGCTCAACAACCATTTGAGTTGCGATACCAGCGTGGTCAGTACCTACTTGCCAAAGGGTGTTTTTGCCCTTCATACGTTCAGCACGGATCAGAGTATCCATGATGGTGTCTTGGAACGCGTGGCCCATATGTAGGCTACCAGTGACGTTCGGTGGTGGGATCATGATGCTGTATGATTCTTTCGTCGTGTCACCGTGTGGCTTAAAGTAGCCTTTCTCTTCCCAAGCTTGGTATAAAGCTTGTTCAATTGAAGTTGGGTTATATGTCTTTTCCATAGCTATAGATATTCTGCTGATAGGTCTGGTTTAATTCTAAGTCAATCTTTATAAGTGAGGGATCTCTAACAAGATCGCCTTAGCTATAAGGATTGACCGGTTGTGTTTGTTGCTGCTATCTGTGTTCGATTTCGATCGTTTGTAGCTGATAGCCCGCTTGGCGGTAGATTTTATATCTTTCTCGCGCCAGTTGCTTGGCTTTTTCTTCGCAAGGGACGAAGTCTACCACCTCAGCAAACTTGTTCGCAAAGGTTGTCTCATTTTCCGCCAAATTTATTACCAGTTGTCGGTTCCAAGAAGGTCGAACTCCTTGGTAGCCAATCTCAATGTTGGTACCGTATCTTGGCCCTTCACCAACTAGATTATGGGCAACAAATTGTTTGGCATCGACTTGCCAGAAAAATTCAGCGATTTGTTCAGCGTGAGATTTATCGTTGCAATTGAGATAAACCTTAGCACCTTGCTTAGCGAAATGATGCGCAAGAAACAATACATATAAACCAAACCCCTTAGCTTCAGCCTGAGGAGAGTCTGGATTGATAATGTAAAAGGTCGCATTCGCCATAACTGCTCGCTGTTAGTAGATACAAAAAAGGGCCTTGCGGCCCTTTTTAAGATTGTGAGGATTATTCCTCTGTCTCTTGGCCACTGCGGTTAAGCAGGAATTGGACAAGCATTGAGACAGGGCGGCCTGTTGAGCCTTTCGCTGCACCTGATTTCCACGCAGTACCTGCGATATCAACGTGCGCCCAGTGGTACTTCTTGGCGAACTTAGATAGGAAGCAACCCGCAGTGATAGTACCGCCAGGGCGACCACCAATGTTTGCCATATCAGCAAATGGGCTCTTAAGTTGCTCGTGGTACTCGTCTGCCATAGGTAGACGCCATGCACGATCACTTGCTTGTTCAGAAGCATTCACTAGCTCGTGAGACAGTGGGTTGTGGTTAGAGATAACACCACTGATATGGTGACCTAGTGCGATAACACAAGCACCTGTTAGCGTTGCAACGTCAACCACACACTCTGGCTCGTAGCGTTCTACGTAAGTCAGCGCGTCACACAATACTAGACGACCTTCAGCATCAGTGTTGAGTACTTCAACGGTTTGGCCAGACATCGTAGTGAGAATGTCACCTGGACGGTAAGCGTTGCTACCCGGCATGTTTTCACAACCAGCAAGAACAGCAACCACATTGATTGGTAGGTTCAGTTTTGCCAGTGCTTTCATTGTGCCGAATACTGATGCCGCACCACACATGTCGTACTTCATCTCATCCATACCTTCACCAGGTTTTAGTGAGATACCGCCTGAATCGAAAGTAAGACCTTTACCAACAAGTACAATTGGTTTCGCTTCTGGATCTGGGTTGCCCTTGTACTCCATGATAGACATCATAGATTCATTCTTAGAGCCACGACCTACCGCTAGGTATGAAGTCATGCCCAGTTTTTCCATCTCTTGCTCACCAATGATCTTGGTTGTCACTGTCTCGTAATCGTCAGCTAGGCGACGCGCTTGAGAAGCAAGGTAAGCAGGGTTAGCGATGTTTGGTGGCATGTTGCCAAGATCTTTTGATGCTTTAACACCAGAAGAGATAGCAAGACCGTGTGCGATCGCTTTCTCACCTAGGTTTAGCTCACGACGTGTAGGTACGTTAAATACCAGTTTACGTAGTGGTCGACGAGTTTCTGGCTTTTGGCTCTTGAACTGATCGAAGGTGTATAGACCATCTTTTGTTGCTTCAACCGCTTGACGAACTTTCCAGTAAGTATCACGGCCTTTAACGTGCAGTTCTGTTAGGAAACAAACCGCTTCCATTGAACCTGTTTCGTTAAGAGTGTTGATAGTCTTTTGGATGATCTCTTTGTATTGACGCTCACCCAGTTCACGCTCTTTACCACAGCCAACCAGTAAAACGCGCTCAGACAGTACACCTGGTACTTGATGAAGCAGTAGCATCTGCCCCGGTTTTCCTTCTAGGTCACCACGGCGAAGTAGTGAACTAATATAGCCATCGCTGATCTTATCTAGCTGCTCGGCAACTGGAGAAAGGCGACGTGGCTCGAACACGCCCACAACGATACATGCGCTGCGTTGTTTCTCTGGACTGCCACTTTTTACACTGAACTCCATGCGTACTCCTACATCCTGAAGACAAATAGAACTAAATGTTAGATAATGCCGTCTTACTTGTTGATTCCTTACTCGGAACTATTCTTAAATAAGCGCATTAACAGTTAGCCAAAAATTTAAAAATAAAAGGTTCAACGGGAAATTATAGTGATTCAATTAAAAAAACAAGTTTTGTATAGGTAATTTCAGCGTGATTATTGTTAGATATTTGATCCGCGAGACACTCAAAAGCCAATTAGCGATATTTTTTATCCTGTTTTTAGTGTTCCTTAGCCAAAAATTGATCAAAGTTTTGGCCGATGCGTCGGATGGTGATATTCCCGCCAGCTTGGTCATGCACTATGTTGCTTTAAGCATGCCTTCAATGGGACTTTTGATGTTGCCGTTGAGTCTTTTCTTGGGGATCTTGCTCACTTTTGGACGTTTATACGCAGAAAGTGAAATTACCGTGATGAATGCGACGGGGATTGGTAATAAGTTCTTGATCCGAGCAGCTTTATACCTAGCCGTTATTACCGGTGCGATTGCGGGTTTTAACTCTTTCGTTTTTGCTCCTTATAGCCAAGACCAACTGGTTAAGCTGCAAGAAGAAACAGCGGCAGAGAACAGTGTCGATTTGCTGAAGAAAGGCCACTTCCAAGGCACGCCAGATGGTTCTTCAGTGGTTTTCATTGACGATATTGATGGCAAGAAACTCAAGCACGTGTTTGTTGCCCAGATGCGTCCGCGTGATTCCATTCTTCCGAGTGTCTCTTTTTCTCAATCAGGAGAAGTGAAAGAGCTTAGTGACGGACGACAAGTGATTCGTATGTACGATGGTGTCCGTTACGAAGGTGTTCCGACTCGCGTTGATTACATGGTGACGGATTTTGATCAGTACGAAGGTTTGATTGGTCAGCGTGATGTTAAGCCTCAAGGTCGTGACTGGGAAGCGATCCCTACTCTTGAATTGATGAAGAATCCAGATCCTCGCGCACAAGCAGAAGTTCAATGGCGTATCTCATTGGTTGTTTGTATTCCACTACTGACTATGTTGGTTGTCCCTCTTTCTGCGGTTAACCCACGTCAGGGGCGCTTTGCTAAAATGGGACCGGCTATTTTAATCTATCTGGCTTACTTCTTGGCGATTAGTGCCACTAAGTCAGCGATTGAAGATGGTTCTATTCCTACTTTCGTTGGTATGTGGCCAATAAATGCTGCGCTACTCTTGACCGCGATTGGTATTAACTCGATGGACAGCATTCCTGTTCGCCGCTTCAAAGACAAATTAAGACAAAGAAAAAAGGCAGCGTAAGTCGTGTTTAAGATTCTCGATCTCTACATAGGTAGAACCATTATTGCCACTTCATCTTTGGTATTGGCAACCTTTGTCGGCCTTTCTGCGATCATCAAATATGTTGAGCAGTTGCGTAAAGTAGGTGAGGGGACATACGACCTTTTGCAAGCCTTGCTGTATGTTTTGCTCAGTATTCCACGTGATATTGAAATGTTCTTTCCAATGGCGGCATTGCTTGGTGCTCTGATTGGTCTTGGTATGTTGGCCTCAAGTTCTGAGCTAGTGGTTATGCAGGCGGCGGGTTTTTCGAAACTCGACATTGGCTTATCGGTGCTGAAAACCGCTGTGCCCCTGATGATAATGGTTACTTTGCTTGGTCAATGGGGTGCGCCTCAAGCGCAAAAAGCGGCGCGTGATTTGCGTGCCTTTGCCACTTCAGGTGGCGCGCTAATGTCAGTACGAACCGGGGTTTGGGCACGCGACGCCAATGACTTTATTTTTATCGGTAAGGTTGAGGACAGCAAAATTTATGGCATGAACATGTGGCGCTACGACGATGACAAGCGTTTGGAAAGTGTCGTTTATGCCGCGGAAGTAGAGTATGTATCAGATAACACTTGGACGATGAAAGACGTTCAGCTAACTGAAATGGTGGACGAGGTAGAAATCTCCAAGCAAAGTCTCGCTGAGTATAGCTGGACGACTTCTCTGGCACCGGACAAGCTAGCGGTAGTAACGGTCAAACCAGAAGAGTTATCTCTAGGTGGGCTGTATGATTATGTCACTTATTTGAAAGCGTCTGAGCAAGATCCATCGCGTTATGAATTGGCCTTCTGGCGTAAAGTGACTCAGCCATTTTCCATTGCGGTGATGATGTTGATGGCGCTGTCATTTATCTTTGGTCCTCTGCGTAGCGTGACGATGGGTGCGCGTATTCTATCGGGTGTGATTGCCGGATTTACTTTTTATATATCGAGTGAATTCTTTGGCCCACTCAGTTTGGTTTATAACATCCCGCCAGTATTTGGCGCAGTGATGCCAAGTATTGTGTTCTTAACGGTCGCCTTATTGCTACTGCGTAGGAAGCTCTAAACACTATAAGCACCATCAAAAACGGCAGTCCTTTTGGACTGCCGTTTTTGTCACATCAACTTTTTCAGTCGATAAAGCTCTTCTAATGCTTGCCTTGGTGTTAAGTCGTCAGGGTCAATCGCAGACAGTGCCTCTTCAACCTCACTTGGCTCTGGAATCAGGCTAAGTTGGTTGGCGATATCTACTGCGCTTGAACGGGGTGCACCTTCCCCTTCTTGACCTAACTGTTCTAGCTGTGTCAGCTTAGCGCGCGCGTTTTTAATCACACTCTTAGGTACGCCAGCTAAGCCCGCCACTGCTAGACCATAAGATTTACTTGCAGCCCCTTCTTGGACCGCGTGCATAAAGGCAATACTGTCGCCATGTTCAACTGCATCTAGGTGGACATTGGCTAAGTGTGGGATCTGATTGGGTAGCTCTGTTAGCTCGAAATAGTGAGTCGCAAACAGGGTCATTGAGCCTAGCTCTTTGGCTAGCCACTCGGCACTAGCCCAAGCAAGAGAAAGCCCGTCATAGGTACTGGTACCGCGACCAATTTCATCCATTAAAACTAAACTATTAGCTGTGGCGTTGTGGAGGATGTTTGCTGTCTCCGTCATCTCAACCATAAAGGTCGAGCGACCAGAGGCCAGATCATCAGAAGCGCCAATACGGGTAAAGATGCGATCAATAGAGCCAATCTGAGCTGACTCAGCAGGTACATAAGAACCAATATGAGCCATCAGTGCAATCAATGCGGTTTGACGCATGTAAGTCGATTTACCACCCATATTCGGACCAGTAATAATCAACATTTTACGCTGCGGGTTTAGCTCAATAGGGTTGGCAATAAACGGATCATCCATTACTTGCTCAACCACTGGGTGACGGCCTGCTTGAATATGAATACCCACCTCTTTAGTTAAAGTAGGGCGACAGTAATCTAGGCTGTCTGCACGTTCCGCTAAGTTTTGCAATACATCGATCTGCGACACCGCAGAAGCGACGTTTTGCATTTGTTCCAAATGTGGCAATAAGAGATCAAATAGCTCTTCCCAAAGCTGCTTCTCCAGAGCGAGTGCTTTCGACTTAGAGTTAAGCACTTTATCTTCATGCTCTTTGAGCTCTGGGATAATGTAACGCTCAGCATTTTTTAATGTCTGACGACGGACATAATGAGGAGGAACTAAATGGCTTTGACCACGGCTCACCTGGATAAAGAAACCATGCACGTTGTTGTAGCCCACTTTAAGGCTATCGATACCGTGACGTTCGCGCTCATCCTGCTCCATTTGCTCTAGGTATTCGGTTGCCCCATCCGCTAGCTTACGCCACTCATCGAGTTCCGCGTTATAGCCTTCAGCAATCACACCCCCATCACGAATCACGACTGGTGGGTTATCTTTGATTGCGCGCTCTAGTAGCTCACATACCTCGTCCATTGGCGCAGCGTATTGAGCCAGTTTGGATAAGTATGGGTGAGCCAATGAACTCATCGACTCTGCTAGCTCAGGTAATTGCTGCATGGCAAAACGAAGGCGAGCCATATCACGAGGCCTTGCACTGCGTAGAGCTAAGCGAGCAAGTATACGTTCGATATCCCCGATCTGCTTTAGCACAGGGTGAAGATCAGCAAACAGTGACACTTCTTTTAATTCAGAAATGGCATCTAAACGATGATTTAGAGTGTCGATGTCGCGCATCGGTTGATGCAACCAGCGTTTGAGCATACGACTGCCCATAGCTGTTGCAGTGTGATCTAACACCTCAGCTAAGGTATTGTCTGTGCCGCCAGCCAGATTGTGAGTAATTTCTAAGTTACGTCGGGTCGCAGCATCCAAAATGACAGAGTGATCTTGTCTGTCAAAGGTCAACGAGCGAATGTGTGGTAGTGCCGTGCGCTGAGTATCTTTGACATATTGAATCAAACAACCTGCTGCGCAGAGTCCGAGTTTAGCGTGTTCCACTCCGAAACCCACCAGATCACGCGTGCCAAATTGCTGGTTTAACTGCTGCTTAGCGGTATCGAGTTCAAACTCCCAAACAGGGCGGCGACGATTACCGTTGCGCGAAGACATCAGGTGAACAGGTTGAAAATCTTCCGGGAAAAGCAGTTCACGTGGCGAAGTGCGTTGCAACTCTGCCGCCATCGCTTCTTCGCTTTCAGGTTCCATTAACTGGAATCGACCTGACGTGACATCCAAAGTCGCATAACCAAATTTGCCATCGTGGTAATAGATGGCAGCAATCAGGTTATCTAGCCTTTCAGAGAGCAGTGCCTCGTCGGTGACGGTACCCGGTGTGACAATGCGAACAACAGCGCGCTCAACTGGCCCCTTACTGGTTGCAGGATCGCCAATCTGTTCACAAATAGCGACAGACTCACCCAGTTGAACCAGTTTTGCCAAATAGCCTTCGACTGCATGAAATGGCACACCGGCCATTGGAATAGGTTCGCCAGCAGAAGCGCCTCTCTTAGTTAGAGAAATATCGAGCAATTGAGATGCTCGCTTCGCATCATCGTAGAAAAGCTCATAGAAATCTCCCATCCGATAAAACAGCAAGATATCTGGGTTCTCAGCTTTGAGCTTGAGATATTGCTGCATCATAGGCGTGTGTTTTTGCTTTTCTTGTTGAGGTGTTGCTTTCACGGGGCAAGTTCTTCGTCTGATGTTATTGCGGCTTAGGATACGTGAATCCAAAGTCAGCGAAAAGAGATTCAAACATTTTACATCAGTGAATAATTGATTCGGGGGTAGGCAAGTTTCTAAATGAAAAAGAGCCAGAGGTTACTGTTCTGAATCGTTTTTATGAACTTAGTCAAATAAATGTGTAAATAGTTTCTATTCATGTGGTTGGTTAAGTAGTCTGTATGATAAGGCTTTAATTTATAAATAATTTAATCAATATAAACGGAGTCGTAAGGCACCCTACCCTTCAAAATCCGTGTACATAATAGAATCCTATGAGCTTGAGTAACTTTTTTGCAGAACTGATGGCATTTCCGACCAACGTTTTCTTTATCCCTTTCGTATTTATCTTTGTGGTGATGTTGATTGATTTGGTATTCAACGTTGTTGAGAGCTTAACTGCAGAGTTGGATTTGTTTGAACTGGATAATATTCCAGGCTCCGGGCTTATTCTACCGCCAGTCCTTTCAAAGGTGCCGCTAATGGTGGCGCTGTGTGCCAGCTTCTTTGTTGCCACGGTACTGTCATTCTATACGTCCCAGCTCACACTCGCTTGGCTAACTGGCCCTCTAACCATTATTGTCGATGTCGTATCTATACCGGCAATTGCCTACTGCGCCTTGGTCATTGCAGCCTGGCTGCTTAAACCGCTGAGCCCTTTGTTTGACAAGAAAAAGGCATTTGCTCAGGTGGAATTCGTTGGCCTTACTGCCAGAGTTCATAGCAGTAAAGTGACAACACAAGTAGGGGAAGTGATGGTGGCTCAAAACGGCAATGAGTATCTACTAGATGTCATTTGTGAGCAGAACGTAAATATCGAATATGGGGACGAGGTTGTCATTGTGGCCAGAGAGGCTGAATCTCGTCGCTATCTAATAGCAAAAAAATAATTAAAGTTTTACAACAGGAGTTGGTTAATGGAAATTTCCCCAAGTATGATTTTTATAGCGGTTGGTGTCAGTGTTGTGCTGATCATCCTTGTTTTTCTTACCTCGCGATACAAAAAAGTCAGAGGTGAAGGGGATGCGCTGATTGTGAACGGCTTGGATAGAACTCGCGCTTCATTGACGGGTACGTTTGTTTGGCCTGTGATCAATCAATTTGAATACATGGACATTACTCGCAAGAAGATCTCAGTGACTCGTAGCGGTCGCAAAGATCAGGAAGGGGAGGAGTACGAAGGCTTACACTGTCGAGACAATATTCGAGCAGACCTGAAAGTGGATTTCTATATTGGTGTTAACCATGAAGAAGAGGATATTGTTCGAGTAGCGAAGCTGTTTACTGCACATGAAGCATCAAATTTGGAACGCTTAAAAGAGCATTTTCAACCTAAATTTTCTGAGGCTTTGAAGACTGCAGTAAAGCAGTTTGAGTTTGAGGAACTGCTGACCAACCGTCGCGCTTTCCGTGATGCGGTAGTGCAAGTGATTGGCAGTGAGATGGATGGCTTTAAGATCTATGACGTTGTTATCGACAAAATTGATCAAACAGCGCTAGATGCACATAACCCAAACAATATTCTCGACGTAGAAGGGATCCGAAAGATTTCTGCGATTACGGCGCAAAAGAACACTGAGACGAATGCGATTCGTCAGGATGAACGCACTACAATCAAGAAGAAGAACGTTGAAGCAGAAGCCAACCGACTCCAGCTCGATAAACAAGAGCAGGAAAGCGTTGCTCGTACTCAACGTGAAATTGACATCATTAAAGCACAAGAAGACGCTCTGTCTGCTGAGAAGAAAGAAGAATATCAGCGTGTGACTCAGCTGGCTCAGCTAGAAACGGAAGAAGAAGTAGCGAAAAAACGTGAAAGCGTGCAGATGGAAGTGGAAATGACACGCATTGCAAACCAACGTCAAGTCGCTATTCAGGAAGAAGAGTTGACTCGTTCTGTTGAAACGGAAAAGGTTCGTACTGCAACGGAAGTCGCTGAGAAGGAAATGCTAAAAGAAACCACGGTCGAAGAGTCTCTTAAATCTGTGGCGGAAACTCGTTCTCAACGTGTGGAAATAGAACGTAAGATTGCTCGCGAAGAAGAAGAAACTGAAAACTTGCGTGTTAACGAACAAGTAAATCGTAAGAAACGTGTCACTATGGTTGAAGCAGAAGCCGCAGCTGAAGCAGCGCAATTGGAGTTGCTCGTTGCAGCTCGTGCAGAGAAAGATGCTGCGAAAGAACGTGCTGAGCGCCTGCTGATTGAAAACGAAGCAGAGCTAAAAGTGAAAACTCGTGAAGCAGAAAATGAGCTGGCTGTTAAGTCACGTGAAGCGGAAGCGGATCAGATCGTTGCGGTTAAGCGAGCTGAAGCAGAGTTTATCTCCAAAGACAAAGAAGCGGCAGCGAAAGAGCGAATGGCTCAAGCCGAGAAAGAACAGATCAGCGCAACTGGTTTAGCACAGGTAGAAGTGGATCGCGAACGAGCTCAGGCGATTCGTGAAACGGGTGAAGCGGAAGCCTTCACGTTGCAAAGTGCAGGTGAAGCTGAGGCTCAAGCTATGCGTGCTAAAGGCTTGGCTGAAGCTGAGGCGCAATCAGCCCGCTTTGAAGCCGCTCAACAGTACGATGAGCATACTCGTGAGCACGACAAGTGGGTAATGCAGTTGCAACAAGAAAAAGATCTTGAATTGGCCCGTATTGATGCGCAGAAATCTGTCGTTGGCGAAAATGCTAAAGCGATTGCCCAAGCCTTGTCTGAAGCTGACATTAAACTCTTTGGTGGTGAAGGTGTTGAGCAAATTCGCCGTACTATCCTCGATGCTGCGGCTATGGACAGTAAGTTTGAAGAGTCAAAAGTGCTCAATCCATTGGTTGCAGATTACATGGAAGGTAATCGCAGCATGCCACAAGATATTAAAGACATCTTGGAAAACACCAACCTCAAGAGCAGTGACTTGAGCAATGTAGCGCTCGCCAGTTTATTAAATTCTCAGGGTGGAGCGGCTGAATTGATGAAAAAAATTCAGAGCTCACTTGATGTCTCTTCTGAAAGCAAAGCGTAACCCAACCAACTCCCTCACAGGATCCCGCTCGTTAAGAGCGGGATGACACAGGTATTAATATGTCAGACTCGACACAGAAAGCTGTGAGTGAAGGTGGTGCTTACGAGGTACTTAAATCTCGTTTATCTCAGCAAGGCCAAAAGTTACAATCGCTCACACACTCTTTTAACCAGCAACGCCAACAAGTTTTTGGTGGTCAAGAACTTAAGCTCGTCGGTAAGACTAATGTCCAAACCGACGCTCGCTGTATTCCAATTGATATGGCCCAAGTTAATCAACAATTGTTGTTTGGCTATCAAGTGCATGTAGGAATGAAATCCATCCCGGCACTAGAAGACGTATTCGGTCTTTACCAATTGCATGAAAGTGATGGGACATTCCGGGTTGAACTTCTTTCACTCGAAGGAAGTTTTCTTCAAGATTCTCGTTTTTTCCACGAGTTTACAGAGCTGTTTACTTACTACCGAGATGCACGTTTATCGCAAATATCTCGCCAAGAAAGCATCTTGTATGTTGCATTCCAAATTGGTATGCGAGTAGAAGATCGTAAAGTCTTTCGTTTCCAGATTAATGCCAATTCGATTGAATACTTAGATTCGGATGGGCATACCTCCTTAACCCGCACTGCACAACATGACTTTGAGTGGATCTCTACCACGCGTGAGGATCATGTCTTGGGGAATCATCCCCATGTTTCTATTGCTGATAAGCTGTTCGTTGAATGTGTCGGTGGTGATTTGACCATCAAAGTTGAAGATAACACCGAGGATGGCAAGGGGATTTATAGCGAAGAAGTCGAAGATCACCACCAGAGCGTGGCGGATGCCCATATTCAGTATGCTTTTATCGGTGATTTGGTCCTGTTAAAAATACGACCGAATCGAGAGCGACAGGATCGCCACTTTATCTACAACCCCCTGAATCAAAAAGTGGTCAGAGCCGATGCTTTGAGTGTGAGTGGTAAATCTCTACCAGAAGACCACGGCATCCTATATTCACATGGTTTTGTGCTATCCAATGGCGAGCATAAACAGTTTGATATGCCATGGCAGAATCTACAGTTTTTCCAGAAGGTTGTTTCTCCTAACGGCGAAGATATCTTGTATTTTTTCTTCAACATGTTGGAAGGATATTATGTTTCCTTTACTTACAACATGATCGAGAAACAGTTTGCGGCTCCAATGGAAAACCATGGGTTTAGTCTTTACCCAGATGGAAGGATGCTGGTTTTTCAATTGTCTGAAAATGCTGAGGCTTCTACCATCCATCCACTGCGTGTGTGGGATACGCCATTTTCCACTGCAGAGCACTATGCCAACGTGAGTGCTGAGGCTGACGGTTCTAGCCCACTCTTCAATTTAGGTAATGCAGAACTGGTCCGAGCCTTATCATCGGTTCTGTCGGTGTGTCAGCTTGCTCAAACAGAAGAAGTGACTCAAGCCGCTTACGAAATGTTGCTCAAGCAATGTCAAAGTACCCTAGATCATTACCATTGGTTGGAGCACGACTACGCACTTGGCATTGGCGGGTCTATCAGTGAATTGATGGCAACTGCTGATAAAATCATTGGCGAATTTGCTAAAGTTCAGCAACTGCAAAACCATGCCTCACAGAGTTTAGAACAACAGCAAGTCGTGATTGCCGATTTGGTCGGTAAGATTAAATTAGCGCCGAAGGAGCAAGCTAATGTGCTACTTGGACTTCTGACAGAAGTTAAAGGCCAAGTAGGGGCAACAATGGCATTGCGTCAGCAGCACTACGTTGATGTTGTTAGCGTGGACGAAATGTTGACTTCACTGCAACAGCAACGCGAATCGCTAAACCAACAATTGCTGACCTTACTTCAAGATGAGAAAGCATATCAGCCGTTCAAAAAGCAAATCAGTGAGATTGAGTCCCAATTAGAGCAAACTGAAAAAACCGCTCATATGGCCCAATTGCAGGAGCAGTTAGATAGGTTAAGAGGGGATCTTCAATTGGTGACAGAGGAGGTGACGGACATTGAAACCGACGATCCTACTCAAGCAACGAAGATCCTCGACCTGACGACAGAAGTCTCGTCTCTACTCAATACTGTCTCTGCTAAGTTGCGTAGTCGAGCTAAAGGGCTTCTGAGCGAAGAAGCTCAAGCGGAGTTCAGCGCACAGTTTAAATTGTTAAGTCAATCCGTCAGTAGTGCAATGGAGCAGGCAACGTCACCCGATGAGTGCGACACTCAACTGGCCAAGTTGATTGGTCAGCTGGAAAAACTAGAATCCCGCTTTGCTGATTTTGATCAGTTTCTTGTTGAAATCTATACCAAAAGAGATGAGATTCAATCCACGCTGGACAATCACAAACAACAATTGATTGCTGGGCAACAACGCAGAATTCAGAACCTGCTCCAAGCCGCGACTGTCACATTAAAGAGCATTGAAAAGCGTGTCTCCAAATTTGATGATGTCGCTGGCTTGAACAGTTACTTTGCAACAGATGCAATGGTACTCAAGTTACACCAGCTCTCAGAATCTATCCGTCAATTAGGGGATAGTGTTAAGTCTGACAGTCTTGATGCCAAGCTCAAGTCTCTGCAGGATCAATCTTTGCGAGCGCTGCGTGACAATCAAGACATCTTTGAGCAGGGTGGTAAAGTACTCAGATTGGGTAAGCACCGATTTAGTGTAAATCAGCAGGCGTTAGATCTTAGTTTGGTCGAACAGCAAGACGAGCTATTTACGCATATATCTGGAACGGATTTCTATCAGCCGATTGTCGATGAAGCGTTTCTTGAGCTGCAAAATGCAGCAAGGCTTGATGTGGCTTCAGAAAGTGAGGTGGTATACCGCGCAGAGTACCTTGCCTATCTGATCCTCCATTCCGCGGAGCAAAATCTGTCATCAGATCTGAACTTAGATATCTTGTACAAAGCTTCAGCAAGTAATCAGCTGAGAGAGCTAGTCCAACGTTTTGCAGCGCCCCGTTACCGTGAAGGCTATGTGAAAGGAATTCATGATAACGATGCGCACAGAATCCTGTCTCAGCTACTGCCGATTTATCAAAACGCGGGATTACTGCGCTTTAGTCAAAGCGCGAGAGCAAATGCGCTGATCTGGTTACTAGAGCAAGAAGAAAGTGCACTCAATGAGACTCGTCAAAAAGCGCACAATGCTAAGCTATTACGAGAACACCTCAAGGCTTCGGAAGCGTTTAACGCCTTACAAGAGGAACTAGCGTCCAAGTTCCAGACACAAGAAGCCCGAGATAGTGCCAGTTATTTAATTCGTTTATTGGCACATAAAGAAATCACAATTCATGTTAGCCAAGATGCCTTGACTCTCAGTGAGGATTACCTTCAGTTTCGCCGTAGCTTGGGGTGGTCGCCATCAGAACTGTCGTACAGAGAACAATTTAGCGATCATGTTCAGTGGTTGAAAGCCTATACAGCGCAGAAAGAGTATGGGCAAGCTTTTGTCGTTGAAGCTGCTGCTGTCGCCTTGTGTAAAACACAGTCCCAGTTGGTGTTGCAAAGTGTCGACTTCTCGATGCAGTGCGTTATATCAGGGTTGCTAGGTGAGCATAAGCGAATCCGCAATGGTGAGCTTGTGGTTGTGTTAGATGATTTTATTCAACGAAATGAATCGCATCGCAGTGAATTGGTCCCTCAGTATGAGGCGTACCTAGAGCAAAGAACCGAACTGCTCACTGAGGCAAAGGCGCAATTCCGTCTTGAAGAATTCAAGCCACGTCCATTGACGTCTTTTGTTCGTAATAAACTGATTAGTGAGAGTTACTTACCATTAATCGGTGACAACTTTGCCAAGCAAATGGGCACCATTGGTGATAACAAACGAACCGATCTGATGGGCATGTTGTTGTTAATTTCTCCGCCGGGTTACGGTAAGACAACATTGATCGAATATGTCGCCCATAAGTTGGGTTTAGTGTTCATGAAAATCAATGGCCCTTCAATCGGTCATCAGGTGACATCTTTAGACCCAGCTGACGCGCCCGATCAGAATGCTGCACGTGAGATTGAGAAAATCAATCTGGCGTTTGAGATGGGTAACAATGTGCTGCTCTATCTTGATGATATCCAGCATACCCACCCCGAACTGCTACAAAAATTCATTTCTTTGTGTGACGGAACACGTCGAGTTGAAGGTAGCTGGCAAGGCAAGACGAAAACCTACGATATGCGCGGGAAAAAGTTTGCTGTCGTTATGGCGGGTAACCCGTATACCGAAACTGGCGAAGCTTTCCGTATCCCTGACATGTTAGCAAACCGAGCAGACATTTATAACTTAGGTGATATGTTGTCGGATCAAAAACAAGCCTTTGAACTGAGCTTTATCGAAAACTCTTTGACCTCTAACCCGGTATTAGCACCACTGGCGACAAGAGACTTAAACGATCTGTATCGCTTTGTTCGCATGGCACAAGGAGAAAATCTTGCTCTGAGTGAATTGAGTCATTCCTATTCCGCGACGGAAGCTAATGAAATTGTCTCGACGATTCAGAAATTAGCGCAAGTTCAACAGACCGTATTGAAGGTAAACCAGCAGTACATCCAATCCGCAGCGACAGCAGATCAATATCGTGTCGAACCTGCATTTAAATTGCAGGGTTCTTATCGAAATATGAACAAACTGGTCGAGAAAATTTCATCGGTTATGACGGATGATGAAATCAATACCTTGCTTCAAGATCACTATCAGGGAGAGGCGCAAACACTCGCCAACGGCACTGAAGAGAACTTGCTAAAACTGGCCGAACTCAGAGGAAATATGACGTCAGAGCAAGCTGATAGATGGCAAGAGATCAAGCAAAGTTACCAGCGTCAGCAATTGATGGGGGACTCTGATGACAGGGCTGGTCAAGTGGTTCAACAGCTAGCCATGCTCAATCAACATGTCGCTCAGTTTGGACAGGAGAATAATCAATGAATCGTAATCAATGGGCACAATGGTTAGAAGAATCATTGCAAGATCATCGTCTCGATGACCAAGAGCGCCGCCACCTTCAAAGCCAATTGGCCGAGGCGGTGATGTCGGATGAAGACCGCTCATATCTACGCAATCATGGTTTTAAACTGGCAAAACAGGTTCTGCAACAAGATTCGGATCCCGTCGAAGTACTGCGCTGGCTTGAGCGTATTATCAAGGTGCTCGATAACGTTAGGGTGAGCCAGTCCAGTGAAGTAGCAACGAGTTGGTTCTCTCCAGGACGGCGCTGTGCAGCGGGAATTATCGAGCAATTAAAACTTGCTCGGACTTCAATTGATATCTGCGTATTTACCATTGCTGATGACGAGTTAACTAAGCATATCCTTCAGGCTCATCAGCGAGGCGTTTCGGTTCGCATCATTACGGATAACGACAAAATGTATGATAAAGGCAGCGATATTGAGTACTTAGCGCAACAAGGCATTGCGGTAAAAATTGATACTACGCCTTATCATATGCATCATAAATTCGCTATTTTTGACCAGAAGCGATTGATTAATGGTAGCTTTAATTGGACGAGAAGCGCATCCAAATACAATCAGGAAGATATCACCTTGTCGGATGATCCACGCTTTCTAACCTCGTTTTCGAGGCAATTTGAACAACTTTGGCAGCGCTTTCCCTGCCATCAACCTTCACAAAATTAAGGAGCTTATATGAGTGATCTAGTTACCGCTCAGTCAGAGGTGATGGAAATAGCAATAACGCCGGAAGTGGTTGCAATTGCTGAACAATTTGATCCATTTGATAGCGTGGCAACCATTACATTTGGTCGCGAATCCTTAGAGAAAATTACCGCATTTTCGGACTCTATTTTAGAACAGGTGCGGGTAAGAGACAGTGGAGAGGCGGGCGATATTCTACATGCCATGGTTTCATCAATGGACAGCAGCGCGTTTGATCAGCTGGGTGAGCGCAGCTTGCTTTCTCGGCTTCCTCTGATTGGAGAAATGTTTGATTCGTTTAAAAAGTTTTCTACCAGTTTTGACTCTGTGAAGAATCAACTCGATAACTTGGCAGACCGTCTAGAGGGACAAGAAGTGAAGTTGGCTCATGACATCAACCAGCTTGATGATCTTTACCAGCACAACTTGGAGTTACTCCAAGGACTAGAGCAGTATATAGCGGCTGGTCGATATAAGTTAACTCAGCTCAATCAAGAGGTATTACCTAAGCTGTTAGCCAAGTCTGAGCAGAGTAGTGATGCCTTGGATGCCCAGCAATACCGAGATGCTACGCAAGCCGTCGCAAGGTTGGAGAAACGAGTTCATAACTTGGAACTGACCAGATTGGCTGCAATCCAGACTGCGCCTCAGATTCGCTTATCTCAAGAAGGGAACAAGATGCTGATGGAGGATATTCAAGATATCGTTCACAACACTTTTCCATTGTGGAAGCGTCAGTTCCTGATTGCGATTTCTAACTACGAAAAAGAAAAAGCACTGCAAGTGACGCGAGCGGTAAAAGACTACACGAACAAGCAATATGTGCAAAACGCTGAAAAGTTGAAAGTGTTGGAAGAGCAGATTGCGGAGAATTATCAGCGCGGCATTCTGGATTTAGACTCGCTGCAAACCGTTAACCAATTAACCATAGAGACGCTTAGCAATACCCTTTCAAGAGTCAAGGAAGGGCGAGAGCAACGTGAAAAAGCTCAGCGTGTGATAGAGCAAGCAGAGCAGGAACTAAAATCTGCTCTGCAACAATCACTGCAAAGCTAACTTTCTGAAAATGGCGTCTAAAATAGTCGCCATTTTACGTTATGCTCTAGCGACAAAATTGAAAGCAGGAAGACAAGTATGGAAGTGAGTGCCCAGTTAGGGAGCTTATTGCACGCTCAACGTTTAATCTTAACTACCGCTGAATCTTGTACTGGTGGCGGTGTTTCTGCAGCAATTACTGATATTGCTGGCAGTTCAGCTTGGTTTGACCGTGCGTTTATCACCTATAGCAATGAAGCCAAGATGGAGATGCTCGGGGTATCAGCGGCGACACTCGAACAGTTTGGTGCGGTGAGTGAGCAAACTGTGGTGGAGATGGTTGAGGGGGCGATACAAAACTCAAATGCCAATATTGGCGTTTCAATCAGCGGTATCGCAGGGCCAGGAGGTGGTACTGAGCTAAAACCAGTTGGAACCGTTTGTTTTGCTTGGGCTGATTCTAGCAATTGGAAAAAAGTAGAGACAGTGTGCTTCGCAGGCGACCGTGCGCAAGTTCGCCTACAGGCTGTCGAACACGCATTAAAAGTACTGTACGTGGAACTGTCGACAAGGAATAAATGATCTGCCCAACAATTTAAATGCTTTTAAAATTAGGTGGATATCACCAAAAGCTAAAAAAAAACCATACAGGTATGGACACTGTATGAATCAACAGTATAATGACTTGCATTGATTGTTCAGTCACTGAGCTGAACGGAAGAATTAGATTGATAATCATCAGCACGAAATAGATGAATCATTTGGAGAAAGTGATGGACGAGAACAAACAGAAAGCGCTCGCCGCTGCGCTAGGTCAGATTGAAAAGCAATTCGGTAAAGGTTCAATCATGCGCCTTGGTGACAACCGCGCAATGGACGTAGAAACTATCTCTACAGGTTCACTTTCTTTGGATATCGCTTTGGGTGCTGGTGGCCTACCTATGGGTCGTATCGTAGAAATCTACGGTCCAGAATCTTCAGGTAAAACGACGCTAACACTTGAGTGTATTGCAGCAGCGCAAAAGCAAGGTAAAACTTGTGCCTTTATCGATGCTGAGCACGCTCTTGATCCTGTTTATGCTAAGAAGCTAGGTGTTGATATTGACGCGCTATTGGTTTCTCAGCCAGATACAGGTGAACAAGCTCTAGAAATCTGTGACGCACTAGCACGTTCAGGTGCTATCGACGTAATGGTTGTTGACTCAGTTGCAGCATTAACTCCTAAAGCTGAAATCGAAGGTGAAATGGGCGACAGCCACATGGGTCTTCAAGCGCGTATGCTTTCTCAAGCAATGCGTAAGCTAACGGGTAACCTGAAGCAGTCTAACTGTATGTGTATCTTCATTAACCAAATTCGTATGAAGATTGGTGTCATGTTTGGCAACCCAGAAACAACCACAGGTGGTAACGCGCTTAAGTTCTACGCATCTGTTCGTCTTGATATTCGTCGTACTGGTTCTATCAAAGAAGGCGACGAAGTGGTTGGTAACGAGACTCGTATCAAAGTTGTTAAGAACAAGATTGCGGCACCATTTAAGCAAGCTGAAACGCAAATCCTATACGGCGCAGGCTTTAACCGTGAAGGTGAGCTAATCGACCTAGGCGTTAAGCACAAGCTAGTTGAAAAAGCCGGTGCTTGGTACAGCTACAACGGTGATAAGATCGGTCAAGGTAAAGCGAACGCTGGTAAGTTCCTACGTGAGAACCCGCAAGCTGCACAAGCGATTGATGCTAAGCTTCGTGAAATGCTACTGTCACCAGCTGAAGTTCAGCCAGATGATGCTGAGCTAGGTGAAATGCCAGAGCAAGAGCTATAAGCTAGCTCATTATTAATAATTTAAGCCCTGCCTATGTGCGGGGCTTTGTTGTATTTAGAATCTAGATATTTATTTCAGATGTTTCAAAGAAAGCCACCGACATTATCGAGCAAAGAAGCCGCTATTCAATTGCTAAGTCGCCGAGATCATGGCGAATACGAGCTATACCAGAAATTGAGCCTGAAAGGTTATGAACAAGACGCTATTCAAGAAGCCGTCAATTTTTGTATCGATCACAACTATCTTGATGATCTGCGTTATGCCAAAAGCCAAATTCGTCAACATGTCTACAAAGGCTATGGAGAGAGGCGCATCCGACAAGAATTGCAGCAGAAAAGAGTCGCGGACTCGGTGGTGGACAAAGCAATGGAAGAAGAGCCGCAAGATTGGTTCGAGTTAGCAAAACAAGCCGCAGAGAAGAAATTTAAAGGGATTAAAGCGAAAGACCAAAAAGAGTACGCCAAACAGGTGCGTTTTCTTCAATATCGTGGCTATAGCTTTGAACAAATTAGTTATGCGCTTAGCGCTAATGATGAGGACTGAAGCCAAATAACTCATCAATTTAAAGATTTGCGATGAATTAACACATCAATCTGCTCTTTTCTGCGAGAAAACTAGTCGTAGCGTTAACCATGATCTACAATAGCGCAAAATTCTAACTCGACTATTTTCAGGAAGAGCTGCATGTACATGAGCACTGATGAGGTTCGTAACGCGTTCCTTAAGTTCTTTGAAAGCAAAGGACACCAAATCGTAGACAGTTCATCGTTGGTTCCGCATAACGATCCAACCCTGCTATTTACTAACGCAGGTATGAACCAATTTAAAGATTGCTTCTTAGGCGCCGAAAAGCGTGCCTACACACGAGCAACTACGGCTCAGCGTTGTGTACGTGCGGGTGGTAAACATAACGACTTAGAGAATGTTGGTTTTACAGCTCGTCACCACACTTTCTTCGAAATGCTCGGTAACTTCAGTTTTGGTGATTACTTCAAAGAAGACGCGATTGCGTTTGCTTGGGAGTTCCTGACTAAGACTCTTGGTCTACCAGAAGAGAAGCTACTGGTTACGGTATACGAAACAGATGACGAAGCATTCGAGATCTGGAACAAGAAAGTAGGCGTACCTGCTGACAAGATCGTTCGTATCGGCGATAAAGAAGGCGGTAAGAAGTTCGAGTCTGACAACTTCTGGACGATGGGTGATACAGGTCCTTGTGGTCCATGTACAGAAATCTTCTACGATCACGGTGAGCACATCTGGGGCGGTCGTCCTGGTACTCCAGAAGAAGACGGTGACCGTTTCATCGAGATCTGGAACAACGTATTCATGCAGTTTAACCGTCATGCAGATGGCACGATGGAGCCACTACCTAAGCCTGCTGTTGATACAGGTATGGGTATTGAGCGTATTTCTGCAATCATGCAAGGCGTTCATTCAAACTACGAAATCGATGTATTCCAAAAGCTAATTAAAGCGACGGCTGAGGTTGTCGGTCACGATGATCTGTCAAACCAGTCTCTACGCGTTATTGCTGACCACATCCGTTCTTGTTCATTCCTAATCGCTGATGGCGTTATGCCTTCAAACGAAGGTCGTGGTTACGTCCTACGCCGTATTATTCGTCGTGCCGTTCGTCACGGTAACAAGTTGGGTGCGCAAGGCGTATTCTTCCACAAACTTGTTGGTGTACTTGCTGAAGTGATGGGCAGCGCTGCAGAAGAACTTAAGAAACAGCAAGAGCTTGTTGAGAAAGTACTTCGCATCGAAGAGGAGAACTTTGGTCGTACACTAGAGCGCGGCATGGTTATTCTTAATGAAGCACTTGATGCACTTGAAGGCAAAGAGCTAGACGGTGAAACAGTCTTCAAACTTTACGATACTTACGGTTTCCCTGCTGACTTAACTAACGATGTGGCTCGTGAGCGTGACTTTACAATTGACGAAGCTGGCTTTGAGAAAGCGATGGAAGAGCAGCGCCAACGTGCTCGCGAAGCAGGCCAGTTTGGTACTGACTACAACGCAACGATCAAAACGGAAGCAGAGTCTGAGTTCTGTGGTTACACAGGTACCGAAGGTAAGAGTACTGTCGCTGAAATCTTCGTTGAGGGTGAAGTAGTAGAGTCTCTATCTGCAGGCGACAAAGCGATCATCATCCTTGGTGAAACACCATTCTATGCTGAGTCTGGCGGTCAATGTGGTGACGCTGGTGTGCTGAAGACTGAATCTGGTCTGTTTAAAGTAGAAGATACTCAGAAGTTAGGTAACGCAATTGCGCACCACGGTGTTCTTGCAGAAGGCGTTCTAGCGAAGGGTGATGAAGTACAAGCGACCGTTGATGCTGAGCGTCGTGCATCGATTTCTCTTAACCACTCTGCGACTCACTTATTACACGCAGCGCTACGTTCAGTACTTGGTGAACACGTTACGCAGAAAGGCTCGCTTGTTAAACCTGAAAACCTACGTTTTGACTTCTCACACCTAGAAGCGGTAACGTCAGCAGAGCTAAAAGAAGTTGAGCGCCTAGTGAATGCTCAAGTTCGTCGTAACCACGTTATTGAGACTAACGTAATGGACATCGAGTCAGCGAAGCAGAAAGGTGCAATGGCACTATTCGGCGAAAAGTATGATGATGAGGTTCGCGTTCTCTCAATGGGTGAGTTCTCTACCGAGCTTTGTGGTGGTATCCACGCATCAAACACGGGTGATATTGGCCTATTCAAGATCACTTCTGAAGGCGGTATTGCAGCAGGTATCCGTCGTATCGAAGCTGTAACAGGTGAAGCGGCACTAGATGCAATCGAAGCTCAACAAGCGAAGTTTGAAGAGAAGCTTGCAGAATCAGCGTCGAAAGCAAAATCGCTAGAGAAAGAAATTCAGAAGCTAAAAGACAAGATGGCGGCAGCTGAAAGCGCCAACATCATGGCGAAAGCTCAAGAGATCAACGGCGTTAAAGTGCTTATCGCAGGTATGGAAGGGGCGGATCCTAAGAACCTTCGTACTATGGTCGACAATGCTAAGAACCAAATGGGCAGCGGCGTTGTAATGATTGCCAATGTTAACGGTGACAAGATTGGCTTAATCGCGGGTGTAACTAAAGATCTTATCGGCAAAGTAAAAGCCGGTGACCTAGTTAAGATGGTTGCTGAGCAAGTTGGCGGTAAAGGTGGCGGTCGTCCTGATATGGCTCAAGCGGGTGGTACTGACGTTGCTGCTCTGCCTGAAGCAATGAAGACAGTTCAGCCATGGCTAGAAGAACGTCTTTAACTAAAAATTAAACGATTCTTACGCTCAATCAGTTATTTGATTGAGCGTAATTTTTTTCTGACAACCAAGTGCTTTAATTGATGCTCACAATGAACATCAAGTAAGTCACTTGGTTTTTGTTATAACTACTGCAAGCAATATTCAACATATTGAATGTGGTTCGAATGAGACTTTGGTCTTGGGAAGGTGAAGACTGGTGAAAAAGCCCCTTATCGTGCAAAAGTTTGGCGGAACTTCTGTGGGTTCAATAGAAAGAATCCATAAGGTTGCTGAACACATCATAAAGGCGAAAAATGATGGTAATCAAGTTGTCGTAGTCGTGTCGGCAATGTCTGGTGAAACAAACAGATTGATGGACTTGGCTAAACAGGTAGACAGAGTGCCTACCGCCAGAGAACTTGATGTTTTGCTCTCTGCTGGTGAACAGGTGTCGATGGCACTGCTTGCAATGGCTCTAAATAAACTAGGCTATGCAGCACGTTCACTTACCGGAGCACAGGCGTGTATTGTGACTGACAATCAGCATAATGACGCGACGATTAAACAAATTGATACGACCGCGATAACTCAACTCCTTGAACAGGATCAAGTTGTAATCGTCGCCGGTTTTCAAGGTGTGAATGATAACGGGGATATCACAACTCTTGGTCGAGGTGGCTCAGATACCAGTGCGGTAACACTTGCTGGAGCGCTTGAAGCGGATGAGTGCCAGATTTTTACTGATGTTGACGGTATTTATACTTGCGATCCGCGCGTGGTCGCCAATGCACAAAAATTAGATGTCATCGATTTCCCTTCGATGGAAGAGATGGCTCGTAAAGGGGCTAAAGTGTTGCACTTGCCTTCAGTCCAGTATGCATGGAAACACAATGTACCTTTGCGGGTATTATCTACATTCGATGTAAATGCTGGCAGCTTGGTTAAAGGTGAGGAGTGCCAGTCTGCAGTGTGTGGCGTTGCCATTCAACGCGATATGTGTTTGATCAGAATTGAAAAAGATGCCTTAGCCAGTATGAGAAAACAGTGTCAGATGCTGGGCGTCACAATTTGGAATGTGATCGAGCATGCAGAATGGATAGGTGTAGTGATAAAACACGACGCTTATGCAAAACTGGAACTGGTTTTCGGTGACAAAATCCGTAATAGTGAGTTAGTAAGCTTGTTAACAGCAGTTGGTCTACATGTCGAAGGACTGGTTGAAAGATCTTACGCGTTGTTGACGGAGCAGGGTATTGAGGTTGAGCACTACGCAGTCAATCCACAATCTTTGATGCTTGTCCTGTTACCAGAATGTGTCGACAAAGCGGCTAACATACTGCATGATGCTTACATAACTTCTGCGGAGGCAGTCGACTGCCGACAAAAACATGCCTTTTTAGGCTAGATTCGAGCCACAATAGAGTTTACGAAAATATAACTTTTGTTGGATAATAGCCGCGTAGCAAGATAAATCAGAGATTACTCAAGGAGCACAGAATGCTAATTTTAACTCGCCGCGTTGGCGAAACTCTAATGATCGGTGATGAAGTAACAGTAACTGTACTAGGTGTTAAAGGTAACCAAGTACGTATCGGTGTAAATGCACCGAAAGAAGTGTCTGTTCACCGTGAAGAAATCTACATGCGCATTCAGGCAGAAAAAGGTAATGGTAACGTTGCATCAGGCAACTACTAATTACACGAAGAGGCTGACATTTTGTCAGCCTTTTTTGTGCGACAAAGGCAACTAAACATAGGAAAAAGAGCGAATTAACATCGCTTTGATTAAATAGCCAACGGTTGAATGACTTTTTGCTATTTTTGCCAAGAAAATGTTTGACATATTTTTGGTAAATCGTAATATGTGCCTCCGCAAGACGGTGAGGTGGCCGAGAGGCTGAAGGCGCTCCCCTGCTAAGGGAGTATACGGTTTGTAGCCGTATCGAGGGTTCGAATCCCTCCCTCACCGCCATTCTTGCTTCTTCCTCGGAAGAATTGTTCTTCGGAACAGCTTTAAAACAACTTTCTTTAGCAAGAAAGTACAGCGCGTCCTTAGCTCAGCTGGATAGAGTACCTGGCTACGAACCAGGCGGTCGGAGGTTCGAATCCTCCAGGACGCGCCATAATTTCCTTACCAGGGAATAAAACGGTGAGGTGGCCGAGAGGCTGAAGGCGCTCCCCTGCTAAGGGAGTATACGGTTTGTAGCCGTATCGAGGGTTCGAATCCCTCCCTCACCGCCATTAATTGGCTTATGGCCAATTTTTTTGTTTTAAAGCCCTGTTGTTTCAAAGAGCTAGTGTGATATACTTCACATCTCTTGTTTTAGAGAACATTGCGCGTCCTTAGCTCAGCTGGATAGAGTACCTGGCTACGAACCAGGCGGTCGGAGGTTCGAATCCTCCAGGACGCGCCACTCTTTAGGGTTTCTTTTTATCAAAGCAATCCTGATATTGATCTAGAGTCGATATCAAAACTGCGCGTCCTTAGCTCAGCTGGATAGAGTACCTGGCTACGAACCAGGCGGTCGGAGGTTCGAATCCTCCAGGACGCGCCAATCTTTAGGGTTTCTTTTACCAAAGATATCCCGATATTGACCTAGAGTTGATATCAAAACTGCGCGTCCTTAGCTCAGCTGGATAGAGTACCTGGCTACGAACCAGGCGGTCGGAGGTTCGAATCCTCCAGGACGCGCCACTCTTTAGGGTTTCTTTTTATCAAAGCAATCCTGATATTGATCTAGAGTCGATATCAAAACCGCGCGTCCTTAGCTCAGCTGGATAGAGTACCTGGCTACGAACCAGGCGGTCGGAGGTTCGAATCCTCCAGGACGCGCCACTCTTTAGGGTTTCTTTTTATCAAAGTCATCCTGATATTGACCTAGAGTTGATATCAAAACCGTGCGTCCTTAGCTCAGCTGGATAGAGTACCTGGCTACGAACCAGGCGGTCGGAGGTTCGAATCCTCCAGGACGCGCCACTTATTTTAAAGCCCTGCTAGAAATAGCAGGGCTTTTTTGTTAACACTCTCGCAACATTGTTGAAACAATGAATTTACAAGTTATTGTTTCTTCGACTCTTTTCCTATTTCTTTTAAGCCTATTGCAGTAATGCACCATGTTTTGGCATAACGTCATAAAACACGCAGTTATTTATGCTTATATGAAGATGTATTGCAGATTTATGTGATTTGTGTGACGAATAATTCCCTAGATTTGTGCAATATCCTCAATAGCACCTTAAACAAAATTGACAAAGTTTAACCAATCGAGATAATCCTAGACCTCTTGTCAGGATTTTACTGCATGTTCTGGCAACAAGAGTGCTAGCAAGATGCTGGCTAAATTTAGCGTTGAGCGATGATAAAACACGATGTTTTTAGCGATATACCTAATGCTGTTGTCAGGATGACAAAGAAAGGATGCAAAAATGGATAATATTGGAAGCCTGCTAGTAGATGCTGCAACCCTGATGCTTACAGGGATGGCTGTAGTATTTATATTCCTCACTATTCTCGTCTATCTCGTTCGGTTGATGTCAAAACTGGTACCACAAGAAGTACCTGAGCCGATCGCGACACCTATTCAGAATAACAAAGTTCAATCACCATCTTCTGCTGTTAGCCCGAAGGTAGTTGCGGCGATCTCCGCAGCGGTACATCAGTATCGTACCTCTACCGCTAAGTAGCATTTGACAGGATTAAAAGGAGTTAATGAGCATGTCTAAACCACTAGCTTTAACGGACGTGGTCCTTCGTGACGCCCATCAATCGCTGTTTGCGACTCGTATGCGTCTAGAGGATATGTTACCTATCGCAGAGGAACTGGATAAAGTCGGTTACTGGTCTCTAGAAACATGGGGCGGTGCGACGTTTGATGCCTGTATTCGATTCTTAGGGGAAGACCCTTGGGAGCGTTTGCGTGCATTGAAAAAAGCGATGCCAAATACACCAATGCAAATGCTGCTGCGCGGCCAGAACTTACTGGGTTACCGCCACTACGCAGATGATGTGGTCGAAAAATTTGTTGAACGCGCCCATGCCAATGGTATGGATGTCTTTCGTATCTTCGATGCGATGAACGACGTGCGCAACTTTGAGAAGGCAGTAAAAGCAGCGGTCGATGTCGGCGCGCATGCTCAAGGTACGCTTTCTTATACTACTAGCCCAGTACACAATACAGATACTTGGGTGGATCTTGCTAAACGTCTTGAAGACCTTGGTTGTCACTCATTGTGTATCAAAGATATGTCAGGGTTGCTTAAGCCATATGAAGCGGAAGAGTTAATTACTCGCATCAAATCTTCTACTGATATTCCTTTAGCGCTTCATTGTCATGCAACAACAGGTCTATCAACAGCGACTGCTGTAAAAGCGGTAGAAGCTGGAGTCGATATCCTTGATACCGCTATCTCATCAATGAGCTGTACTTATGGTCATACACCAACAGAGACAGTGGTCGCTATGCTGCAAGGCACTGAGCGTGACACCAACCTTAAGCTTGATCAAATTGAGCCGATTGCTGCTTACTTCCGTGATGTTCGTAAGAAGTATGCCAAGTTTGAAGGTCAACTTAAGGGCGTTGACTCTCGTATCCTGATTGCTCAAGTGCCGGGTGGTATGTTGACCAATATGGAAGGTCAGCTCAAAGAGCAGGGCGCAGCTGATAAGCTCGATGAAGTTCTCGAAGAGATCCCACGCGTACGTCAGGATCTTGGCTACATTCCGCTCGTGACTCCAACCTCTCAAATCGTCGGTACCCAAGCGGTGATCAACGTATTGACTGGTGAACGCTATAAGAGCATTACCAAAGAAACAGCAGGTTTGCTGAAAGGTGAGTACGGTGCAGCACCAGCAGAAGTGAATGCAGAGCTGCAAGCCAAAGTACTGGAAGGCGCGGAGCCGATTACTTGTCGTCCGGCTGACTTGCTTGATTCAGAGATGAACTCGCTGACTGAAGAACTGCTGACTAAAGCGAAACAAGATGGCATTTCTCTCGCAGAAGATACGGTTGATGACGTGCTGACCTACGCGTTATTCCCACAAGTAGGTCTGAAGTTCCTTAAGAACCGCCGTAATCCAGAAGCCTTTGAGCCAGCACCATGGCTAGAAGAAGCGCCTGCTGCTCCTCAAGCTCAGCCTGCTCAAGATGGCATCGAAACTTACAGCGTTAAAGTTGATGGTCAGGTCTACGATGTTGAAGTTGGCCCACAAGGTCAGTTAACCTCAGTTGCTCCTTCAGCTGCAGCTCCGCAACAAGCGGCAGCGCCTGCAGCTGCACCAACGGGTAATTCGGAAACGGTTCCAGCTCCTCTTGCCGGTAACATCTTTAAGGTCCATGTCCAAAGTGGTGCACAAGTGGCTGAAGGTGACGTGTTACTGATCCTTGAAGCGATGAAGATGGAAACGGAAGTGCGCGCAGCGCGTGGTGGTATCATTCAAGATCTTCACGTCAAAGAGGGTGACTCTGTGACCGTTGGCGCTCCGCTACTGAGCTTAGCGTAAGGGAGTACCATGGAAGGATTAATGATCTTATGGTCAGAAACAGGGATCGCTAACTTTGAGTTTGGCCAGATCTGTATGATCTTGGTTGGTTGTGCACTGCTGTTTTTGGCTATTCGTAAAGGCTTCGAGCCATTACTTCTGCTGCCAATTGGTTTTGGCGCTATTTTAGCCAATATTCCCAATGCGGGTTTTACCGATGAAGGTGGCTTGCTTTACTACGTCTACTACGTAGGGATCGAGTCAGGGATCTTCCCGCTATTGATCTTTATGGGTGTAGGTGCAATGACCGATTTCGGTGCCTTAATCGCTAACCCAAAAACGCTTTGGTTAGGCGCCGCAGCGCAGTTTGGTATTTTCGCCACCCTATTCGGTGCGATCTTGCTTAACTATGTACCGGGCATGGAATTTAGCATGTCAGATGCGGCTTCAATCGCCATCATTGGTGGTGCAGACGGACCAACTGCTATCTTCTTGGCGAGCCAATTGTCACCGGATCTTTTGGGTGCGATAGCTGTTGCTGCATACAGCTACATGGCATTGGTGCCAATCATTCAGCCACCAATTATGAAGGCGTTAACATCGCCAGAAGAGCGCAAGATTCAGATGGCGCAGCTGCGTCATGTTAGTAAAGCTGAGAAGATTCTGTTCCCGCTCGCGGTATTGCTGATGACGATTCTGTTCCTGCCAGCGGCAACCCCTCTGGTTGGTATGTTCTGTCTTGGTAACTTGATGCGTGAGGCTGGAGTGGTCGATCGTTTATCCAAAACAGCGCAGAATGAGTTGATCAATATCGTAACCATCTTCCTTGGTCTTGGTGTTGGCTCTAAACTTCAAGCAGAAGAGTTCCTTAACGTTGAGACGTTAGGTATTTTGGCTTTAGGTGCGGTAGCCTTCAGTATTGGTACTGCTGGCGGTGTGCTTATGGCTAAACTGCTGAACAAGTTCTCTAAAGAAGATATTAACCCTCTTATTGGTGCGGCTGGGGTTTCAGCGGTACCAATGGCGGCGCGAGTGGTGAATAAAGTCGGCTTGGATTCCAACCCGCAAAACTTCCTACTGATGCACGCAATGGGCCCTAACGTAGCTGGTGTACTTGGTTCTGCTGTCGCCGCGGGTATTCTGCTGGCACTGGTTGGTTAATCGCCTTTAGCGTTAGTAATTGGTTAATTTGAGAGCAAGTGGTTAACTTGCTGCCAATAAATGGTATATATTCAAAGGGATGCTTTAGCATCCCTTTTTTGTACCGATAGGGAAATGAAGAAATGGAAAACAAACAAATCGCAATCTCTCAATTTGGTGACCCAGACGTTCTTGTTACTCAGACCTCACCGATACCACAGCCACAAGCAGGTGAAGTACTGGTCAAAGTACATTTTTCTGGCGTAAACCCTATCGATGTGAAAACACGAGCAGGGCTAGGCTGGGCCGCGTCTGAAAACAAAGACAACTTGCCTTGGGTACCAGGTTACGACGTCTCTGGTCAAGTCGCCTCTTTGGGCGAAAACAGTGAGCGATTCTCCGTGGGTGATAACGTAGCGGGCTTTGTTGGCTTTCCTCTTACTGGTGGTGGTTATAGCCAATATATTTGTGTGCCAGAAAACGCACTTAGCCTAGTGCCAGATTCTGTCACTTTAGAAGCGGCGGCAGCTTTACCTTTAGCTGGTCAAACAGCGGTTCAAGCCTTGGATAAGGCAGGTGTACATGAGGGGGATCGAGTACTGATTTTAGCTGGGGCAGGTGGCGTTGGTCATATTGCGATTCAAGTTGCTGTGGCAGCAAAAGCGGAGGTGTTTACTACCTGTAGTGAAGCTAACTTAGATTATATGGCAACATTAGGTGCCCATGCCGTCAACTACCAATTTGCACCTGTTTCAGAGCGTGTAGAGGAAGCCGATGTATTGATCGATCTGGTTGGTGGTGACGCAGCGCTTGATGCACTTAAATGTCTAAAAGACGGTGCTAAAGTCGTGACAGTTCCAACACTTACCGCTGAGCTTATCTGTGAGAAAGCCAAACTACTTGGCTTTGAAGCAACAGGTATGCTGGTTGATCCTAACCCAGAACAGCTCGATGCCTTATTGTATATGGTCAGCGTCGGCTTGGTGAAAACAGAGATCCAACAGGTTTATCCAATGACTGAAGTGGTCGAAGCACATAAACAGATTGAAACCGGTCACACGAGAGGCAAGGTTTTGCTTGATATGCAGTGCTAGAAGCGTTTAATAGCGCTTTTGAATCTTTCGCACTATGGTTTTCTGACTCGGCACTGTGGGTTCTGTTTCTAAGCGGCTTTCTCAGTGCCACTTTATTGCCTGGCGGTTCAGAAGCTGGCTTGATTGCCACATTAAGTCTCAATCAGTTTTCAACTCCCCTAATCATTCTTGTCGCCACTTTGGGTAATACGCTCGGTGGCTTGACCAACTTTTGGTTAGGTTTATGGTTACCAAACCGAACTCAAAATGAAAAACATGGTCATAAAGCTTTATTATGGCTCAATAAATACGGCTATTGGTCGCTTCTTTTTAGTTGGTTACCGATAATCGGTGACCCTTTATGTTTAGCCGCAGGTTGGCTTCGAATGCGCTTTTGGCCATGTTTCTGGCTTATATTGATTGGTAAGGCACTTCGATACTCATTACTTGCAGCAATTTTTTACGGATTTTTCTAAGGGGATGTCATGAGAAAGATATGGCTTGGTGCTATTTCTCTTGTCGCACTTTACGGTTGTAGTTCCAACAACCTCTCTTCTGTTTCATTTTTATCTTCATTGCCACAAGGCGTTACTCTCGTTGAAGAGGTGCCAGCTCAACCTGGTAAGGCAACAATCCCATACTCAAAATATCAATTGGATAATGGTCTGACGGTGATTCTATCGCCAGACAATTCCGATCCGTTAGTTCACCTCGATGTGACTTATCATGTTGGCTCAGCGCGTGAAGAAATTGGTAAGTCGGGTTTTGCCCACTTTTTTGAGCACATGATGTTCCAAGGTAGTGAAAATGTAGGTGATCAACAGCACTTTAAGATCATTACTGAAGCAGGTGGAACGCTGAATGGGACGACGAACCGAGATCGCACTAACTATTTTGAAACTGTGCCATCGAATCAGCTAGAGAAAATGCTCTGGCTTGAGTCTGACCGAATGGGCTTTTTGCTTGATGCCGTCTCACAACGTAAGTTTGAAATTCAGCGCGATACGGTTAAAAACGAACGTGCGCAGAACTATGACAACCGCCCTTATGGATTGATGTGGGAGCGAATGGGTGAAGCTATGTATCCAGAAGGCCACCCTTACTCTTGGCAAACTATCGGGTATGTTGAAGATCTAGATAGGGTCGATGTGAACGACCTTAAAGCTTTCTTTCTTCGTTGGTATGGCCCAAACAACGCAGTGCTAACCATAGGTGGTGACATTGACGTTGAGCAGACTTTAGAGTGGGTAAGCAAATATTTTGGTTCTATTCCTGCTGGGCCTGAAGTTGAGCGCGCACCTAAGCAACCAGCAAAACTGACAGAAGATCGTTACATCACACTAGAAGATCGTATTCAGCAACCGATGTTGATGATTGGCTGGCCGACGAAATACAACGGGGCTGAAGAGCAGGCGTCGATCAATGCGCTGGCTAACGTGTTAGGCAGCGGGGCAAACAGTCTGCTTTATCAAAAGCTAGTGAAGACCCAAAAGGCGGTAGATGCAGGAGCTTTCCAAGATTGTGCAGAGTTGGCTTGTACTTTCTATGTATATGCGATGGCACCATCTGGAGAAAAAGGCGCACTTAAACCTCTGTATCAGGAGTTGATGCAAACTCTGGATGAATTTGAAGCGAAAGGTGTCGATGAGGCGCGACTAGAGCAGATAACTGGAATGGCAGAAGCTAATGCAGTATTTGCGTTGCAAAGCGTTCGTGGCAAGGTGACTCAACTTGCTTCCAACGAAACCTTCTTCGATACGCCAGATCGGATTCAGACCCAATTAAAGCAAATCCGAGCGGTGACACCAGAGTCAGTAATGGCGGCATACAAAGCCTATGTAAACGGTCATCATAAAGTGGCACTTAGTGTCGTTCCGCGTGGAAAAACTGAACTAGCGGCTAAACAGGCTACCTTTGTTACGCCACCGAGAACTCTGCCAGAGTATCAAAAAGTGACCGAAGATCAGTTAGCTTATCGTCGTGCGACAGATACCTTTGACCGCTCTGAGATGCCTGAAGTCGCTCAGGGGGTGAAAGCTCAAATGCCACAGCTGTATCACCTCTACTTCGACAATGGTGCTGAGTTACTTGGCACGGTCAGTTCTGAAACGCCAACCGTTCAACTGAATATCAGTTTCCCTGCCGGAGAACGCTATGTAGTGAAAGGTAAAGAGGGGCTAGCCAACTTAACTGCTGCGATGATGCAAGAGGCGACACTCGACTCTAGCTTGGAAGAGCTGCAAGCTAGGTTAGATACCTTAGGTAGTACGGTTTCTATTGATGCGGGTAACTATACCACGGGTATTTCCGTCTCCAGTTTGGAAAAGAACCTTACCGAAACGCTGAAGATCGTTGAGGAAGTGTTATTCAAACCGGCTTTCCGTCAAGAGGACTTCGATCGCTTGAAGAAACAGATGTTAGAAGGTTTGGTTTATCAGCATCAAAAGCCAAGTTGGATGGCTTCTCAGGCGACGCGACAAGTTCTTTTTGCTGGCTCGATTTATCAACGCTCCAATGATGGTACAGAAGCCTCTGTATCTAGCTTAACCTTAGATGACGTTAAAGACTTCTATAAACAGCATTACACGCCACAAGGTGCGCAAATTGTGGTGGTCGGCGACATTAACAAACGCCAAGTGAAAAAAGAACTGGCCTTTATTGACAACTGGCAAGGTGAGTTTGCTCCTTTGTTAAGGCCGCAATTGGTGAAACCACTCGAACAGCAGAAGATCTACCTGATAGATAAACCGGGTGCTCCGCAAAGTGTGGTACGCATGGTTCGTCAAGGGTTACCGTTTGATGCGACAGGAGAAGTGTATTTAACGCAGTTAGCTAACTTTAACTTAGCGGGTAACTTCAATAGTCGTGTTAACCAAAATTTGCGTGAAGATAAAGGCTACACTTATGGTGCAAGCGGTTATCTCGCGGCAAATCGAGAAGTCGGCGCGATAATTTTCTCAGCGCAAGTTCGTGCAGACTCTACGGTGCCATCAATTGTCGAGATGCAAAAAGAGCTCGAGGATTACAGCAAAAATGGCATGACCGATGATGAAATGAAATTTTTGCGCTTAGCGGTCGGTCAACAAGATGCGTTAAAGTATGAAACGCCTTCACAGAAAACAGGACTACTTAATAGTATTCTGGCATATAGCTTGGATGAAGATTACCTCAAGCAGAGAAATGAGATCGTAGAAACCGTTAGTAAGAAGACCTTAGATGGGCTAGCAAGCAAATGGTTTGCTCCTGATGAGTACCAGATTATTGTGGTAGGTGATGCGAAAACGTTAAAGCCTCAGCTAGAAAGTTTACAGATTCCGATAGAAGAGCTTGAAATCATCCGCTAGAGTACACATAACATAGTGCATAGCTAAAGGGTGACTTTGGTCACCCTTTATAATTTGTTTAGCCAGTTTGGTATCACAACCAAACTACAGATATAAGCGAACCTCATTTTGACTGAATTTGCTGCGCGACTGGAGCGAGTTGCACAAAACCAAGAAGTATTTAAGAGTTTTGGACGTGGTGTGGAGCGTGAGACGCTGCGATACCACCAAGATGGACATCTCGCAACAACCCCTCATCCGGTTGAGCTAGGCTCGGCTTACGCTAATAATTGGATAACCACTGACTTTTCTGAGTCGCTGCTGGAGTTTATTACGCCTGTATCAAGTAACATCTCCACCTTAACTGCTCAGTTAGAGGATATTCATCACTTTACTCAAACTAAGCTGGGTGAAGAGAAAATGTGGCCACTTTCTATGCCTTGTTATGTAGGTAGCGAAGATGACATCAATCTGGCGCAGTACGGTTCATCTAACTCTGGAAAAATGAAAACGCTGTATCGAGAAGGCCTCAAGCATCGCTACGGCAGCTTGATGCAAATTATCTCTGGTGTTCATTTTAATTTTTCATTCCCTGAGTCTTTTTGGGAGCAGTTATTTGGTGAGCAGAGTGATGAAGACAGACAAGATAGCAAGTCTGAAGCTTATTTCGGTCTGATCCGAAACTACTACCGTTTTGGTTGGTTAATTCCTTATTTCTTTGGCGCTTCACCGGCTTTATGTGGTTCATTTATTCAAGGGCGCGAAACCAATCTACCATTTGAAAGTATTGGCGGCACGCTGTATCTACCTCACGCAACTTCATTACGCTTGAGCGATCTTGGTTACACCAACAGTGCGCAAAGTGCTCTGAAGATTGGCTTCAACAGCCTCGACGAGTATTTGGAAGGGTTGAACAAAGCGATTCGTACCCCGTCGCCAGAGTTTGCGGAAATAGGCGTTAAGGTTGAAGGTGAGTATCGTCAGCTGAATAGTAATGTACTCCAGATCGAAAATGAGCTTTATGCGCCAATTCGTCCTAAGCGTGTGGCTAAGGCAGGCGAAAAACCATCAGAAGCGTTAGCTCGTGGTGGCGTGGAATATATCGAAGTTCGTTCTCTTGATGTAAACCCATATAGCGCAATTGGTATCAATGAGGATCAAGTTCGCTTCTTAGACCTATTTTTGACATGGGCAGCGTTAACAGAATCAGAGCCGATGGATCACTGCGAACAGGCTTGTTGGCGCGAGAACTGGAATAAAGTTATCGTAGAAGGCCGTAAACACGGTTTAGAGCTGCAAATCGGTTGTAAAGGTGAGATTCTAACGCTACAAGATTGGGCAAAGCGCGTGTTTGTTGAGTTGACCCAAATCGCTGAGAAAATGGATGCGGCGAATGGCGGTAACGAATATCAGGCGGTTTGCTACAAACTGCTTTCGTGGATTGATAACCCAGAGCAAACCATTTCTGGTCAGTTACTTGAAGATACCAAGCGCTTTGGTGGTTTAGGTAAAGTTGGCTGTGAATTTGGTAAAGAGTACCGTCAACAGCACCTTGGTCATCAGTATCGTCTCTATAGTGAGTCTGAGATGGAGCACGAAGTAGAGCGTTCTCGTGTTGCTCAGACAGAAGCAGAAGCAGCAGACACACAGAGCTTTGATCAATTCCTCGAAGAGTACTTCGCTTACTTAAAAGCTTAAGGTAGCAAAGTGATAAGGACGTTAGTTGTCATCCTTAGCTTGGTGGTGTTAGGTGGTTGTGCCACTGCACCACCAAAAAATCAGACCAACCTGTGCGAAATATTTCGTGAAAAGCCAGATTGGTATGATGATGCGCTAGACATGCAAGAAGAGTGGGGAACCCCTATTCAGGTCGCAATGGCATTTATCAAGCAAGAAAGCAGCTTTCGCCATGATGCTAGACCACCGAAAGACTATATTTTAGGTGTCATTCCTTGGGGACGAGTGAGCAGTGCTTATGGTTATGCACAAGCTCAAGACCCTGCATGGGAAGATTTCCAGAAGGCGACCAATCATGGTGGTTCGAGAACCGATTTTTCAGACGCAATAATGTTTGTGGGTTGGTATACTGATGCCACGCAGAAGCAGCTGGGCGTTTCTAAATGGGATGCCTACAATCAATATCTTGCCTATCATGAAGGACGCGGAGGCTTTAAAAGAAAAAGCTACCAAAGTAAGCCCTCATTGGTGAAAGTCGCTCGTAAAGTGGAGCAACAAGCAAAGGATTATGGTTGGCAACTCAAGCAGTGCCGACAAGAATTAGAAGACAACAGAAGCTGGTTCTTTTAAGAGCAGTAAACATGGAGAAGTACAATGCCGTTATTAGATAGTTTTACCGTAGACCACACAAGAATGAATGCACCTGCCGTCCGTGTAGCAAAAACCATGACGACACCTAAAGGTGACACCATTACGGTATTTGACCTACGCTTTACCGCACCAAATAAAGATATCTTGTCAGAGAAAGGGATTCATACTTTAGAGCATCTTTACGCGGGCTTTATGCGTAATCACTTGAATGGCGATGCTGTGGAGATTATCGATATCTCTCCAATGGGCTGTCGTACGGGCTTTTACATGAGCCTGATTGGTACGCCGCAAGAGCAGCAAGTTGCCGATGCTTGGCTATCTGCAATGCAAGACGTGTTAAAAGTAGAAAGCCAAAACAAAATCCCAGAGCTGAATGAGTACCAATGTGGTACGGCGGCTATGCACTCGCTAGATGAAGCGAAACAGATTGCTGAAGCTATTCTTGCTGCCGGAGTTTCGGTTAACAAAAATGATGAGTTAGCGCTGCCAGAAGAGATGCTAAAAGAGCTTAAAATAGACTAGCTATCGCATAAAAGCGAAAGGGAAAGCATTTCGCTTTCCCTTTTTTGTATGTACTTAACCAGACGCTAGTTAGCTTTTGGTAGGACGACGACTTGGGTCTTTGCCCAAATATCGTGAAAACCTCGTTTTTTAGGGTCGATTGGTACAGTCAAATTCGCTAGGCCAAAACCTGAAGTACCTATGCGAATCAACGCCTGAGTCACTGTCACCGGAGAGCCATCATTACTGCGCATGTGCAATTTCCATGCTCGCATCCCCAATGTTTGGCCTGCGCGAGTCCAGAAAAAGACAAAGAAGTAGATCCAAACAAAGGCTAAGTAAGCAGTATAAACAGGGCTCCAAATTGGATGATTAGTTAGGAAATCACTTACATCCTCATACCCACCAAGACCAAATAGTCCCATTGCCATCAATGCATGTAAAATTGCGACGACAACACCCGCCGCCATCATTTCTACGGCAATGATAATTAATCCATCATATAACAGCGCACCAAGGCGGCGAAAAAGCCCTGCTGGGGGCAATGCCTCTGTTGCAGACATAACACTCACTTACTTAGAACAAAATAAGTCGACAGAATATAGTGTCACCAATGTCCTGAAAAGAGAGTTTCCCCACAGACTTTTCAATTCGTGAAGTGAGAGCAATGGATAGCCATCATAAGATCAGTATTTGTCATTTTTCTCTGATACCACTTTATCTCTGATTTCACTGATGACTAGCCATATTTGATTCACTAAGTCCGGATTAGAATTTGCAAAACTCTGGTTAAAAATAAGGAAGTAATCTTTCGTCGTAATCGCGGGAAGAACTTGTTCGATTTCATCAGACCATGGCTTATCTCTAAGGTATTCTTGAGCGATGGTGTTTTGGATCGCAATTGCCTCTATTCGTCGTGATCTCAGCATAGCAAAAAGCTGCTCGGTGTTTTTAGCCTCGTGTACTTTGATTTTGTTTTGCCTGAGTTTGTTTGTGATTGAAAATCCAAGATGTGCCGCGATGAAGTTGTTTTCAAGTTTTGAGAAGTTAGAACCGTCCCATTCTAGAGGTTGCTCTTTGAGTTTATAGAAGTAGTACCCAAGTGTTGCGATACGCTTTTCGCTATCTGGATTTGTGTCTTTCATCGGGTATTGTGCGTATTGGGCTCTAGTAGAGTTGTACGAAAATATAAATCCGCCATCGACGTCACCACTCTCGATGTAATCAAGTACTCTTTTTCCGGGTAATCGAAAGTATTCAATTTCTATGTTTAATTGCACGGCGACTTGATTAAGGATATCTAAAGATAAGCCAGGAGGCTCTGGAGTATTGTTGCCGTTACCAAGTTGATACGGGTAAGACTCAATATCTGAATACGCAAGGTTTATCGTGGTAGCGAAAGCAATAGAAGAGTAGAGCAAACAAAAAGTAAATAAGTGAGTATTCAACAATCTCATGAATTACGCCTACTGTGAGAGTCGTACTTAAAGTGATAAAGCTTTTCACCCTTTACAGGTGCGCAATAACACCTACTTACAGCCATACCGATGCCTTAAAGCGGAGCAGCTAAAACACCTACTAACGTAACGAACAAGACAAAAATTGCAGAAACGTGGCTAATTTATCAGCAAACAACGGTTATCTAAGGTTTTTCTCCTTGCAGAGCTTAAATGCATACGTATAATGCGAAGCATCAAAGGACAAAGTCCTAAGATGCCGGTGTGGTGAAATTGGTATACACGACGGATTCAAAATCCGTTGCCTTCGGGCGTGGCGGTTCAAGTCCGCCCACCGGTACCATACATAGAAAGGTCGCTTTTATAGCGGCCTTTCGTCGTTTTGGGGCTTATATTTACTGAGTAACCTTGTTCAAACTCCCGCGCCTAAAAGCTATTTTTCTGAACTGACCATTCTTCCGTCTGATCTCTTGAAAAATCTTTAAGTCTTCTAAATAGCCCTTTCGAAAAGCTCTCGAACACAATGGACCAGCTTATTTAACTCTAGTCCAACTAATGAAATACCGAAAATGAACAACCTGCCTACCGATTTACTAGCCTTTTAGAACATAGCAGCGCCATTACTATTCTTAATCAAGAGACCAAAACGGTTGTTAGGGCAATGAATCTTTCTTGTGTCTGTTCCTAAATGCTTAGAGCATTTGAGTTCTTGGCGTTGAGTAACAGTTTTTACTGAAAAAGCTAAAATTTTCTGCTAGTTAGAAAAAGGTTGTCTATCTTTAAAATAACAACATGGAGATAGAAAATGTATCAACTTACCCCTTACTTATTTTTTGCTGGCCGTTGTGAAGAGGCGCTTGATTTTTACCACAAATGTTTTGCTGGCGTTGTTGTAACAAAACAGCTTTTTAAAGATGCACCCCAGCAAATAGAAGGGGCGGATCCTAACTGGGTAATGCACGCGGAATTCGAAGCGTTTGGCATGAAGTTGATGCTCTCTGACGGAATTTTGGCTCAAGAACGCAGTGGTAATAACATTGCTCTTGCGATTGTGCTGACCGATCTTGATGAGCAGGCGCGTGTGTTTGACAAGCTGTCTCACGGTGGACATATCATGATGCCACTTGCCGATGCGCCGTGGGGAGCACGTTTTGGCAAAGTAGAAGATAAGTTCGGAGTTCGTTGGATACTTAACTGTGATTTAGTCAGATAACAAAAGTATACAATCTGACGTGTTATTGAGCTCTCATTAACATTCACTCGTGATGAATTCAGTTTTTCAATCATCTAAAATTATAAATTGGTTAGTAAAAGATAAGTTGTATATAGATCGTGGCCAGCATCAAGATAACAGTAGATAGACTACAGCCAGGGTTGCATATTCGACTTCCGGTCAAATGGAATGAGCACCCCTTCTTATTTAATAGTTTTAAGATAAAAGACGAAGACCAGATCCGCATGATTCGCCATTTGGGGATTAAACACGTCTTTATTAACACCTCTCAGAGTGATACTCAGCCTTTACCTGTGGCCGAAGAAAAAGCGAGTGAGGGGGTAGAACAAGTTTTGCATGAAGAAATCGATCTAGAGGCGCAAAAACTTTGGAAAGAAAAGCAAGATAGAATCGAAAAGTTAAGTGCTTACCGTCGACGTGTCATTAATTGTGAAAAAGAGTTTGAACGTTCTCTATCAAGAATGAGAGCGGTGATGAACAAGATTCGTAACCGTCCGGAACAAGCCGTCGATGAAGCAAGCCAATTAGTAAATGATATCGTCGACAAGTTGTTGAGCGATGACAATGTCACACTTCATCTTATGAATGGCAAAAGCGAGTTTGAAGATATCTATTTCCATTCTCTCAATGTATCTGTCGTTGCAATGATGATCGCGAAGGCAAAGCAGTTAAGTGCAGATCAGATAAAAGAGGTGGCGTTTGCTTCGCTTTTCCATGATATGGGCAAAGTAAAAGTACCGACCGCAATATTACGAAAACCGACGCGTTTAACTGAACCTGAAAAAAACTATCTTAAATTGCATACCAAGTATGGTTTGGAAATCGCAGCCAATATGGATAGCTTTCCCGAAAGTGCCAGAACAGTGATTGCTCAGCACCATGAGCTGAACGATGGCTCCGGTTACCCTGAAGGCTTGAAAGAAGGTCAAATTGATGAACTTACTCAGATAGTCTCTGTAGCAAATGCGTATGACAACTTGTGCCATAGCAATATCCCCTCGGAACAAAAAATTCCGTATGTTGCGCTTTCCCACTTATATAAGAACTGTAAGCATCAGTATAATAATGAGAACTTGAGCCTCTTAATTAAGTTTATGGGAATCTACCCGCCAGGAACGGTAGTGCAGCTATCGAATGATATGGTCGGTTTAGTGATTTCGGTAAATGCGCAAAACATCCTTCACCCTAATGTGCTGATTTATGATCCGTCGGTACCTAGAACGCAAGCCCCGATTATTGACTTGGCAGAGAAAGATATAAAGATAGTTAATGCCATACTACCGACCAAATTGCCGGATAAAGTGAGAGAGTATCTAAACCCACGCTCACGAATTTCCTATTTCTTCGACTCTGATGAGTAGTTATACACAGGATCTTGTGAGTAAGTTCTGATTAAATTGAGTGTAAAGTGGGTGTAATTTAAGATCTGATTGATAAGTGTTCAGTCAGGCTTTTTTTATGAAAAAAACGTGTTTTTTTACTTGCCTTCAAAACGGAACTCCCTATAATGCGCTTCCACTGACACGGCAGACGCCACAAGGCTTCAGCAAATGTCAGAGAGGTAAAAAGCTTCTGAGAAATAAATTTGAAAAAGTGTTTGACTCTTCAAATTAACTCGCTAGAATGCACCTCCGCTTTGAGAGAAAGTTTCTCACAAAGCAAAGTTCTTTAACAATATAAACCTATCAATCTGTGTGGGCACTCGTTGATGATAATCCAATTAGAAACTTCGGTTTCAAATTAGGTTTCAATGATACGAAGTGACCATTCGAATTGGGAAGCAGCCTTGAGCTGTTTTGTTTCACTTTTTCAAAAGTGAAAACCAATAAGAGCACAGTCAATTCAAACATTACTTTATGTAATGTTCAGTATTCATTGAGCCGACAAAATCTTAAATTGAAGAGTTTGATCATGGCTCAGATTGAACGCTGGCGGCAGGCCTAACACATGCAAGTCGAGCGGAAACGAGTTAACTGAACCTTCGGGGAACGCTAACGGCGTCGAGCGGCGGACGGGTGAGTAATGCCTGGGAAATTGCCCTGATGTGGGGGATAACCATTGGAAACGATGGCTAATACCGCATAATAGCTTCGGCTCAAAGAGGGGGACCTTCGGGCCTCTCGCGTCAGGATATGCCCAGGTGGGATTAGCTAGTTGGTGAGGTAAGGGCTCACCAAGGCGACGATCCCTAGCTGGTCTGAGAGGATGATCAGCCACACTGGAACTGAGACACGGTCCAGACTCCTACGGGAGGCAGCAGTGGGGAATATTGCACAATGGGCGCAAGCCTGATGCAGCCATGCCGCGTGTATGAAGAAGGCCTTCGGGTTGTAAAGTACTTTCAGCAGTGAGGAAGGTTCATGCGTTAATAGCGTATGGATTTGACGTTAGCTGCAGAAGAAGCACCGGCTAACTCCGTGCCAGCAGCCGCGGTAATACGGAGGGTGCGAGCGTTAATCGGAATTACTGGGCGTAAAGCGCATGCAGGTGGTTTGTTAAGTCAGATGTGAAAGCCCGGGGCTCAACCTCGGAATTGCATTTGAAACTGGCAGACTAGAGTACTGTAGAGGGGGGTAGAATTTCAGGTGTAGCGGTGAAATGCGTAGAGATCTGAAGGAATACCGGTGGCGAAGGCGGCCCCCTGGACAGATACTGACACTCAGATGCGAAAGCGTGGGGAGCAAACAGGATTAGATACCCTGGTAGTCCACGCCGTAAACGATGTCTACTTGGAGGTTGTGGCCTTGAGCCGTGGCTTTCGGAGCTAACGCGTTAAGTAGACCGCCTGGGGAGTACGGTCGCAAGATTAAAACTCAAATGAATTGACGGGGGCCCGCACAAGCGGTGGAGCATGTGGTTTAATTCGATGCAACGCGAAGAACCTTACCTACTCTTGACATCCAGAGAACTTTCCAGAGATGGATTGGTGCCTTCGGGAACTCTGAGACAGGTGCTGCATGGCTGTCGTCAGCTCGTGTTGTGAAATGTTGGGTTAAGTCCCGCAACGAGCGCAACCCTTATCCTTGTTTGCCAGCGAGTAATGTCGGGAACTCCAGGGAGACTGCCGGTGATAAACCGGAGGAAGGTGGGGACGACGTCAAGTCATCATGGCCCTTACGAGTAGGGCTACACACGTGCTACAATGGCGCATACAGAGGGCGGCCAACTTGCGAAAGTGAGCGAATCCCAAAAAGTGCGTCGTAGTCCGGATCGGAGTCTGCAACTCGACTCCGTGAAGTCGGAATCGCTAGTAATCGTGGATCAGAATGCCACGGTGAATACGTTCCCGGGCCTTGTACACACCGCCCGTCACACCATGGGAGTGGGCTGCAAAAGAAGTGGGTAGTTTAACCTTCGGGAGGACGCTCACCACTTTGTGGTTCATGACTGGGGTGAAGTCGTAACAA